>NZ_JBQDLQ010000009.1:0-7971 GCF_052095695.1 Halomonas sp. | reverse complement strand
TGCGGAAATTTCTCTTGCAGCCCTTTGACGACCTCTTGGTCTTCAAAAAACAGCACGGTGCCGGCACCAGCGGCAAAGCTGTTGACCTTCTGCTCAGTAGGCTCAAAAGAGCCAGCAGGTACGATTTTACGCAGCGTTTCCATGACTATCTGCCAGAACTTGTCGTGCTGTTCGTTGAACAGAATAACCGCACGCGAGCTTTGTGAGTTGAACGACGTGGGTGCCTGCTTAACGGCTTCTTTGATCAATGCCGCTGTATCGTCTTGGTTGATGGCAATGTCTTTGCCGATGACATACTGGCTACGACGCTTCTTGAAGATTTCAATAGCTGGGTTAGACATTTAGCGCTCCTTCTCTATTTATCCGAATTTTTGAGGGGGAGATAACCCCAAAACATTGAAAATGAATTTAATACACATCCGGATTAGAAACCATGGAGAAAAATCAGCGGTTTCAGTGAAAAAAATCCTTTTACTCATCTCTCTAATGATATCCGCAGGTATCTAAGGCCGATCAAAGCACGCTATTGCGCGCTTTCGGCCAATCTTTTTTGTGCCAGACGCTTGGCGCCCGCAATATCCTGCTTGCCTGACCCCAGGCGAGGAAGGGCATCCACGGTAAGCCAGTCACTGGGCACCATCATTGATTTCGTGCCGTTGGCGAGCATAGCGGCTTTTACAGTGCTGGCATCTACAGGGGTTTCCGATAGCAGTACAATGCGTTCGCCTTTACGGCTATCAGGGATGTTGACCGCCATTAGCACGACGTCAGGCTCCTCAAGTGCGGCTTTAACGGCCTGTTCTACGGCGCCTAGCGCGACCATTTCGCCGCCAATTTTGGCAAATCGTGCGTAGCGGTCAATCAGCGTTAAAAAGCCGTCTTCGTCGAGAAACCCTTTGTCCCCCGTGACGTACCAGCGTTGGCCATCAATGTCGCGTAGTGCCTTGGTCGTGCGTTTAGCATCGTTAAGATAGCCCTGCATGACCTGTGGGCCACTGATCAAAATCATACCGGCTTCGCCAGTAAGTAGTTCTTCGAAGCTTTCAGGCGAAACGATTTTGCAACCCGTGCCGGGCAGCGGCATGCCAACGCTGCCAATTTTGCTACCGCGCTGCACCTGCTGGTAATGAACGCCGATGGCATCCGGTAAATTGACCGAGGCAACCGGTGACGTCTCCGTCGCGCCATAGCCTTCATAAATCGGTTTGTGGAATTTCAGCGCAAAGCTTGTACGCACGCTGTCATCAAGCTTTTCTGCGCCGGCCACGATCACCCTCAGGCTATCCAGCATTAGCGGATGCACCTTTTGGCTGCGTACGAACAGGCGTAGAAGGCTGGATGTGCCAAACATAATGGTCGCTTTGTGCTTAGCAACCGCGCCGGCTATGCCGGGGGCGTCGGTTGGGTCGGCGTGGCACACTAACGGTAACCCCTCGATGAGCGGTAGTAGCTGCGTGACGGTGAGGCCAAAGGCATGAAACAGCGGCAGCGATCCCATCACAACGTCGTTGCTTTGTGTATTAAGAACGTCAGAGGTCTGTTTGATGTTGGCCATGAGGTTGCGGTGGCTCAACATCACGCCCTTAGGCTGACCTTCGCTACCGCTGGAGAACAGAATCGCGGCCGTCGCATCGGCATCATGGTTACGGCTAAAGCAGCGCTGTAATAGCCACATGGGCAGTAGGCGTACGGCAAGCCAGGTGCTGACACGCTCGGCGCGGCTGATCGTTGACTCTAGGGTTTCTAGATACACTACTTGCTGCTGGTCAAGTAGCTGATCAACAGCTAACCCGCGCTGGGCTAGCATTGCGACAAAGCGCTTTGAAGTGAACACCGTTGTAATCTCTGCCTGAGCGAGCACAGATGCCAGGGCGTCTTGGCTCGCCGTGTAATTGAGGTTCACAACGGTTTTACCCGCCAGCAGCGTGGCCATGTTGGTGATCACTCCAGCGCGGCTGGTAGGCAGCAATAGGCCAACGTTTTGCCCAGGGCAAAGCTTAAGGATGCGTTTAGATAGTAGCACGCTGGCGGTTAACGCTTGGCTGGCACTTAGCGGGCGCCCAAGGGTGTCGGCTAGCGCAAGCTCGCCTGGGCGGCGCTTAACGCTTTGAATCCAGGCATTAGCAAGCGTGGGTAGCTCGCCCATGGCCCGCTGCCAAGAGCGGCTTGCCTGTTCAAAAATACGTCGTTTGAGCACATCGGCGGGCGTGTCTTTGGGCAGTGGTTTTCCAAAAGCGACCACCACCGAACGGTGCAGCGGGGCATTGCGCAGCTCTTTGAGCTTACTCGATGAGTGTGAGAACTGGCTGCCCCATAGCCCACGCAGGTAGAACGGGACGATTTTAACGTCAGGATTGGCCATTTTACAGGCGCGTTCATAGCCACGCCGAAATTCGCCTAGCTGGCCATTGCGACTAATCGCTCCTTCAGGAAACAAACACACCACTTCGCCGGCATTGAGCAGCTCGGCTACATCGCTTAGCGCCTGTTCGGCAGCGGCACCGCGTTCGATAGGAATACAGCCCAGCGCCTTAAAGAACCAGCGTAGATACCAGCGCTGGTAAATGCTTTTTAGCATGACAAAACGTACGGGCCGCGGGCTGGCAATTTGCACCATAGCCCAATCTAACCAGCTGATATGGTTGCCCAGCAGGAGCACGCCACCCTGTGCCGGTAGGTTTTCCAACCCGTGAACATCCACGCGATAGCGGCGCGTGAGCAGAAAGCTTAGCAGAAGGCGCACTAGGCTTTGGGGTAGCTTGCAAATAGTGTAACCGCCGCCGACCATGGCCACGGCCGCGATGAGAAGCAGCAGATAGTGACTATCCACACCGGCCAACGCAAATAGCGCCGTGAGCATCAAAAAGCCCAGCATGGCGATATTTTGAATCCAATTGTTGGCAGCCAGCACGGTGCCTAATTCGTGGTCGGCTGCGTGAAACTGGATCAGCGCATTCAGCGGTACGATAAACAGCCCGCCCATGATGCCAATAAACACGAAATTTAGCGCTTGGCTAAGCGGCGTTGATAGCAGGGGCAGGCACCATAGTCCCGCGGCCACGCCGATAGCGCCCAAGGGAATAAGGCCGGTTTCAATACGGTTGCGGGAAAGCTTACTTGCCAGTAGCGACCCGGCGGCAATGCCAATGCCGCTCGCGGCGAGAATTCCCTGCAGCACAAGCGTGTTATCGATACTTAGCGCATCTTTCGCATAGGCGGGGAAGGCGGCCAGCAGCACTTGGCCAACGGACCAAAACGTTGCAAGGCCGATAATCGCCAGCCTGAGCACAGGCTGGCGCGCCACGATACGCAGGTTGTCTTGTAGCGCGCGGCCTTTAATATAGCGCTGCCAGGTAAGCGGTGTTTCGGAGCGTGGCGTGTTGTCCAATGGCAGGCGATACAGCGTGACCACTTGGAGGGCGCTATTGAGCACGAGCAGCCAGCCCAGCGGTGCAATGTGGCGTAACAGCTGCGCTGGTGTTTGATCATCAGGCGATACCCAGGTTTCAAACAGCGCAGTAAAGGCCACGGTGCCCGCTAAAATAGCGCCGATAGTGACCGCCTGAATCAGCCCGTTGGCTTCCGCCAAACGTGGCTTGCCGAACAGCCCCTTTACCAAGCCGTATTTAGCCGGGGAGTAAAAAGCCGATTGAATGGCAAGCAGTAGCGTCATCGCGAACGCTAACCAGAACCACCCCTGGTAGTACGCGGCGGTGATGCCGAGTGAAATAGCCACTGCCGCCCAGGCAGAAACACGCATGACGCGCACCTTGGGGTAGCTATCAGCCATATGGCCAGCGGGACTAAACATTAAAATAAACGGCAGCAAAATTAAGCCATTGACCAGGGCCGTGAGTACGACCTGGGCGGTGCCGTCATAGCTTTTGAAGATCGTATTCTGAATAACGACCTTGTGACCCAAATCCACAAACGCATTGAGAAAAATAGCGATCAAGTAGGGCCAGGCGCCCCTCATGTGCAGTACGTTTCGCATGTATAAGTTGCCTTATCAATTCCTAGAAGTAGTAGCAATGTGTGCAAGAGGCGATGTTTTTGCAACTCTAATGCGCTAAGTTGTAGCATGGAGGCTTGAGAGTATCTTTATTTGCTACTTTTGGTGCTAGGAGGCGCTTGTGTCCCAGGCCAGTTCACTCATTACGACCTTGAAACACCAGCTTCGTGCTCAGGGTAAAACCTACGCTGATGTCGCCCAGTGGCTGGCCTTAAGCGAAGCCTCTGTTAAGCGCCTGTTCGCAGAACAGCACTTCACGCTCGCGCGGCTTGAGTGCATTTGTGATCAGCTTAATATCGAGTTCGCCGAGCTGGTGCAGGCCATGCAGAATGACGAGCAGCGTTTACAGCAGCTGACCCAGGCCCAAGAGCAAAGTATTGTCGATGATCGCGAGCTGTTTCTGGTCGCTGTGTGCGTCATTAATGGCTATAGCTTCAACGAAATCCATCATCAATACCAGTTGAGCGAGGCCGAATGCACACAGCAACTGGTTAAACTTGAACGGCTTAAGTTGATCGACCTGTTGCCAGGTAACCGGATAAGGCGCCGGGTAGCCGCGAATTTTCGCTGGCGCCCGGGGGGGCCGATCCAGTGCTTTTTCCAGCAATATCTAGCCAGCGAGTTTTTTCGCTCCCACTTTGATAGTGACAGCGAAAAGTTAATGGTATTGAACGGCTTGTTGTCCCCCGCGGGCAATGACGAGTGGCAGCAGACGATGCAGCGTCTCGCGAAAGAGTTTCATGCCCTGTGTGAGCGGGAAAGTAGCCTGCCCATCAATAAGCGCTTTGGCACCACGTCTGTGCTAGCCGTTCGCCAGTGGCAATCGGCATTGTTTAAAGAGTACACACGGGTAGATCGTGAACGTCGCTAAGCAGCCACTATATTGTGCGGAAGTTGGTGGCTTCCTGCTGCAGCCAAGTAACGAAGCGAGCTACCGCCGGTGGCATATCTCCTTCGATAGGCAGAAGTAGATCGTAGGTTAAAGGAGGCGCCAGCGAGTATCTGTCTGCAAAAGGGCGTACCAAAACACCGCTAGCGAGCCGATCAGCGACCAAAGGGTAACTAGCAAGTACTACGCCTTGCCCGGCAATAGCCTGATCGAGTGCCAGGCTGTATAGCGAGTATTGCCGCTGATTGGGTTTTTTGTGCATCGCTACCCCTGTGCTTTTAAACCAGTCATGCCAGTTTGGTATTGGATGGCCCGCATGACGACACCAGTCCACGGTGAGCAATGTCTGGGTTAGCAAGTCGCTAGGGGCTTGCAAGTTTGCCTGTTTGAGTAGGGATGGTGAACAAACGGGAAAGAGGGTGTCTTCAAACAGTCGCAGACTGGTAACACCCGGCCAGGGGCCTTGGCCATAGCGCAACGATAAGCGTGCTCTGTTAGGCAACCATAACGGTGAGATTAAGCGCGCTTCGGCATCCAGGGATATTTCAGCTTGTCGTTCGCTAGCTTCAAAGTGGGGCAGGCGAGGTAGTAGCCACAGCTGTAGAAAAGAAGGCGGTGCACTCAGTAGCAATTGAAAGGCATCTGCGGAGCGTTCGGTGACATGCTGTACGCCGTTGGCGATACGCAACAGGCCGGCTTGCACATCTTCAGCCAGCATACGGCCCGCTTCAGTGGCACAAACCCCATTAGCATGGCGTTCAAATAGCTTCACGCCCAAGCGGTCTTCTAACAGTTTAACCTGTCGGCTGACTGCACCCGGGGTGACATCTAGGCGGTGTGCAGCGGCTTTGAAGCTATTTTCTCGCATCGCTTCGGCAAACGCGCGCAGTGCATTCAGTGGCAGTCTTTCAATTCTCATGACGTGAGTTTTCCTGAGTCTAGGCCTGAAAAGTAATCGTTTGTATAAAATCGAACCTCCTGCTGAAATGGCCACCTTGATCTTACAGGGACACTGAATGAATCATCAAAAGACTTCCTCATTTGCGCCTGCCGCTATTGCTCAGCGTAGGTCGGTAGATGGCACGGCGGCATCGCTAATGCTGCTATTTTGCTTAGTGTTAGGCTTCCAGCAAGTGGCCATTAAAGGCGTGGCTCAAGATATCTCACCCGTTGTACAAATAGCATTGCGCTCCGCTATTGCTGGGTGCCTGGTAGGGTTGCTCGCCTATTGGCGGGGAATTCGCTGGAAACAGGTGGGCCATCACTGGGGCCCTGGGTTACTGGTTGGGCTCGGATTTGCTGCTGAGTTCGGTTTTGTTGCATGGGGGCTTAACTATACGCTTGCATCCCACATGTCGGTCTTTCTTTATACGGCTCCCATTTTTGCAGCGTTGGGATTACATCTTTGGGTGCCCGGTGAGCAGCTTTCAAGCCGCCAGTGGTGGGGCGTTGGGCTGGCGTTTTTAGGCATGGTGATAGCGATGGCGCCAAGCGGTGCTTATGGCATCGACATTATCATCGGTGATGCTCTGGGCTTGCTTGCCGGTCTTTCATGGGCGGCCACAACTATTGTTATTCGCAAGACCTCGCTTTCTGAAGCGCCTGCAGAGCTTACTCTAAGCTATCAGCTAAGCATTACGGCTCTATTGTTACTGCCGGTGGCTGCTTTGTCGGGCCAATTAATGAGTGCGCAGTTTACGTCCATGGCTGTCGCCAGTCTTGGCTTTCAGGCGCTGATTATTTCGTTTGCCGCGCTGATGCTGTGGTTCACATTGCTGCGCCGTTACCGCGCTTCACAGTTAGGCGTGTTCTCTTTTCTCGGCCCGCTTTTCGGCGTGCTTTTTGGTACCCTATTGCTCAATGAGCCATTAAGCACCAATTTTCTAATGGGTGGAGGCGTTATCTTACTTGGCATTGTCTTGGTGACGCGCTAAGCCCACAATCTGCGAATAATCCACGATGAGTATAACTCCTTTTCAAGCCTTGGCTTGCCCACTGGATGGTAAGCCGCTAACAATGGCGAACAACGCTTGGCGCTGCACTGCCGGGCATGGCTTTGATATCGCTAAGCAGGGCTATGTGAACCTGCTACCGGTGCAGCAAAAGCGCTCAAGCGACCCTGGCGATAGTAAAACCATGGTGGCTGCACGTCAGCGCTTTCTTGACGCTGGCTACTATCAGCCAATTGCAGACGCAGTGAGTCGTGCCGTGTTGGGTCAGGGGGAGCGTCAGTCGACACGCGATGCGCCGTTTAGCTGTTTGGATGCAGGCTGTGGTGAAGGTTACTACCTGCGCCAGTTAGCCAACGCAGCGCAGCATACGTTACCACTGGCGCTGATGGGGCTGGATATCTCAAAGTGGGCGGTGCTAGCCGCGGCAAAGCAGGGTAGCCGGCTGGGGAGTCAACAAGAACATAGTCAAACGCCGCAAAGCCAATGGGTGGTCGGCAGCAATGCGCATTTGCCGGTTCAATCACAAACATTAGACAGTGTGTTGTGCATGTTTGGCTTTCCCGTCATTGGCGAATTTGCGCGCGTGTTGAAGCCAGGCGGCATGCTGTTACAGGTTGAGGCGGGACCAAGCCATTTACGCGAGCTGCGAGAAATTATTTATCCCACCTTAAAGCCCGAGCGTCCAAGTGAGTCAAAGGTGTCGGAGGGTTTTATACATCACCATACTGAGCGCCTCTGCTACTCGCTTGCACTTGATGGCGCTAAAGACATTGCGGATCTGCTGGCGATGACGCCACATCTTTATCGGGCTAGTGCCGAAGGCCGTGCTCGCGCTGGAGCGCTTGAAGCACTGTCGATTACGGTAGAGGTGCGCCTGGTGCAGTGGTTGCGAAGTGAGTAGGGCTCTCAAGCGCAATTGTTAACTAACAAACGCAACAAGGCCCGCATAAGCGGGCCTTGTTATTCGAACCTAGAAAGGTTCGAGCAAACTCAAAAGCACTATGTTTTAAAAAACTTAGACTTAAGAGATTTGCTTGATATTTGACGCCTGAAGACCTTTCTTGCCCTGGGTAACGTCAAAAGAAACGTTAGCGCCTTCTTGCAGGGTTTTGAAGCCG
>NZ_JBQDLQ010000008.1:30319-64256 GCF_052095695.1 Halomonas sp. | reverse complement strand
CGCCGACCTTGAGCGCGATGCGGACCTGTTAGAGCGCGTTACCGCCATGGCCCAGGCGCTGCAAGGCAACGCAGACGTCACCGCTGTACTGGTACGCCGTTGGCTGGGTGAAGCCGCGGGCCGCTATGGGCAGGTGTGAGCCGTTATTTTACATGTTCAGGGCTTAAAGTGACCGTTACACTATTTCCCGACGTGTTCATGTTGCTTAGATGGTTATAGTGCTGATTTATTTAAGGAATCTCGCGGCGATAAAGTGAGTAGCCTGCTACACGCCAGCGCTCGCCTGTGCGGGTGTCATAGTAGCCGCCCTGAGCGCTGCGGCCTTCATCCTCTATGCGCCAGTCGGCACCGCCATCGTAGCTAATCGCAGTCACGTCCTTGCCCAGCAGGCTGCCTTCGTTAACACCATCAAATAGCAAGCCTTCTTCTGGCGTTATGTATAAAGCATAGCCCACCAAGTCACTGTCAAATTCATGCAGCTCAGCCAGTCGGTCGCCATTCCAGTGCCAGATCGACGTAGGATGATTCACCAACTGTTCCTTGGGCATCAGCGACTTAGGGCGGCCTTTTCGGGCTAAAATATACACCTCGCCTTGCTCGGTGGCGGCAATATCATTAACGCCGTAATCACCTATCGCCACGTCGAAGGTGGGTTCGGTCTCGCCCCAAGGCAGCGAGTAGATCACGCTTTCGCCACGGGTTTGATCGAAGAACGCCATACGCAGCACGTTATCCTGACCGAGGGCGACTAAATCGAAACGCCGCCGTTCATTTTCTGGATCACGTGCTGCCGTTGGCACAGGGATCTCCTCCCAGTGTTCGCCGCCATCTTCGGTACGCCATACATGGGGACCCCAACCAATCAGATAGCCACGCTGGGCATCGATAAACCTCAGGGCTGAAATATTTTGATCTTCAGGCCAGCGTACTTTTTCCCAAGATTCACCCTGGTCGGTAGATTTAAACAGTTGAGTCGCCTGAGGGTGATAGCGCTCACCAGCAGGCTTATTAGCAGTACGGTCTGACCAGCCTGTTGCTAGATATAAGGTATTCCAATCTGGAGATAGCCACCAGTCGGCCTGTTGAGCAGGCTCTTCAAAGCGCCGCTCAACGCCCTCTTCAAGCGAACCCGCGAGGATACGCACCGTGCGGCGGTTAGCTCGTTCAGCGGGGCTGGCCATCCAGCGCTCGCTGTACTCAAGCTTAACATTCGCGGCTACTTCTTCATCTGTTCGATGCTTGAAAGTAGTCTCAGGATTCGTGAGCTTCATTGACAAGATTTGCTCATTACGCATCCGAAAATCCCCCGGCCCATAAGGGGTATCTTCCTGCATAAAATCGTTACTAATGCGCTCCCACATGCCACCACTCCCTATCACGTATCCTGCTATCAAAATGACCAATATTGCTGCTGCCCACTGATATCGGCGCATAGTGGCTCCTAGCGTATATGATTCATCAGCCGCGAAAGCGCCTGCTCCACAGCACTGAGCCCCTCATTCGCCGCCTCGGCCGCCGCTTGTGCTCGGCTTGAGACAGCATCCTTGGCACTGTTAGCTTTGTCCCAGCCGACTTCAACAGCGCTGGCCCAAGCCTGCTTCCACGTCTCGCCATCCAGCCACTCTTCAGCATTGGGCTGGGTGCCAATTCGCATCAGGTCGGAGAGCGGTAAGTCAGCAAGGCCCGCATCAAGATAGGCCGGCACATGGGTATTGAAAGCAAAAGTTTTGAAGGTAACGGGATCGACTTCCAGCTCATATTGAGTGACCTCCATCTGCATGGTGCGATTGGGGTAGCGGCGGCAGACCACCGTTAGTTCATCACCGTCCATATTATCGTCAAGGCCACTCTCTATGTTTTCTTGCAGATTAAATCTGGCTTGATCTAACCAGCGTTGTCCATCAGTACTCAAACGGGGTCTTAACCGCTCTCCATAGGTGTAGCAGTAATAATACCCGTAGCTGATGTAATAATCCGGTGGCAGATGCCCGCAGCCGATATGGCGCATCATAAAATTGGCGTGCCGTGACCAGTGTGCATGGGCACTATTGGGAGCTATTAACACATCGCGGTTGGCCAGAAGGCGTCGCACTACGTCAATATCATCGAAAGGGTTCCATCGGGTGGCCCAGGCTCTAAGGGCCTCCCAGCTTGCCACACCGCTTTTATCAATAAACTCATCGTGCAAAGGGTGATAATACCATTCGCAGTTGCCCAAAAAGCTCTCATTTGTTGGGGGCACCTGCTTGTTACAGATATGTAGGTTAACAGCGACAGATTGTGTGTCGTCGGTGGGAGTGTAAGCTGCGTCAGCCGCGCCTAGAACCTCATTCGCAGACATGCTTAGTCTCCCAAAATATCGATATGCAGGCGGCCTGGCACATCGCTTTCCATAGGCCCGGTTTCACCCAGTTCATTTGTGCGCCCTTCTTTGATGACATTGCCCTGAGCATCGGTAATGCGGTAGCGCACATTCGCGGCGGGTATCTCTGTACCACTCCACATGGCGACGAATGTCTGGTTATAGTTACCCACACTACTTTCACCACCACGAGGCCGTAAAGGGGCTAAAACCGCCTGCCCTGCGCCGAAGCCAGGGCTGCCACCTGAGTTGATTTTAACCTGGGGGCCTACGATGGTGACGCCACTAGGATCCAGCTTGACGAAACTACCGCCGGCTTTAAGGGTGATCTCGGCCCCGGCATCTATCACCGTTTTGCTGCCTGCCTTGTGATGGACTTCCTGCCCGGCTTCCAGCAGATGTGCTTGGCCAATTTTCTCGTGGCGAGTGCCGTCGATCATCAGGTGGTCGTCGCCGTCTACCTGGGTGTAGCGGTTGTTATGCACCGTGTGGTGATCGTCGTTGTCGATCTCGCTGATGCGATCGTTGTGCACTTTAAGGTGGCTGTCGTTTTGAATTTCTTCAGTGCGGTCGTTAAGCGTTAGCAGCTCCAGGTCTTTCTGGGCATGCAGCCAAATCTGCTCTTCGCCCGCTTCGTCTTCGAAACGCAGCTCGTTGAAGCCTTCGGCTTTGTGGCTCTGGGTGCGGATGACCGTGCGGGTTTTGTGCTCCGGCAGTGGGTACGGCGCGGTGTTGACTGCGTGATAGGTACGCCCGGTGACCAGCGGCTGATCGGGGTCGCCTTCCAGGAAGGAAACGATGACCTCATGGCCAATACGCGGAATGGCGATGCTGCCATAACCGCCGCCTGCCCAGCCTTGGGCGACGCGTACCCAGCAACTGGCCGTGTCATTGGGTTCGGCGTAGCGGTCCCAGGGGAACTGCACTTTGACCCGGCCGTGCTCGTCGCAGTGGATCTCTTCGCCTTCTGGGCCGACCACAAAGGCTACTTGAGGGCCATCCACGCGGGGTTTGGGATTGAGAGTGGCCCGCCAGGGAGTGTCGCCTGGCGTTAACGTGACGTGGTTAATATAGCGAGTCATACCCCCTGATTCGCTAACGCTGATACTGTCTTCTTCCAGCGCCTGAGGCTGCTCGCCGTGGTGAATAACGCTGATTGCCTGCCAATCACGGTTGAGGCTGTCAGTATCGTGATCGGTGAGTGTAAAGCGCAGGCCAGGCGCGAGCTCGGGAAGATCACTTTCGGCATTGGCGGTGATGGCCTCGCGGCGCAGCTGCTCCAGGCGAATACGGGCAAACGCTTCACCGGAGGCGTCCTGCTTATAGCGGCCGGGGTAATCAAAATGTTCGTAGTCAGACTGCTGACCGTGGGCCTCAATATCGCGTCCTAAGTGCTCGTGTAGATGGGCATAAGCTGGATTCTTGAAGCTGTAGTCCTTGAGGGTGGCAGAGGCCGCAGCGACGCGGGCCTTTTGACTCAGCTTGCGTACATGGCGGCTAGGAGCCGTGCCCCCCGCTCGGCTGTGATAAGTGCGCTCGCCAAGGCTCGTTAGCACTTGCGGGTCGTCGGCAAAGATCAGCCGGTGGGCGCCGCCATCGGTGTCTTCAAATTCATGGAAGTAGAACAAGCCTTCTTCAGCCGCTAGACGCTCGATAAAGGCGAGATCTGTCTCGCGATATTGAACGCAGTACTCGCGCTCAGGAAGATCACGGTTCACCGCAAAGGCCACATCGGTGATGTCGCGCTCATCGCACAGGGTATTGATGATAGTGAGCGGGTCGGTCTTCTGGAAAATCCGCGAGTTCTGGCGTAGCGAAAGCCGCCAGAGCGCGGGGCGCAGCACCAGCGAGTAAAAAGTGCGCCGGTGGCCGCGGTCGCCTCGACCAAATTCAGCGATGATACCGTGCACGCGGCGCAGCGGTTCGCCATCCTGCCAAATAGTCAGGGTAGCTTCGCTATCAAGGAGATCGACGGCGTCTAGGCTGCCATCGCGGCTAGCCAGAGTCAGCGCCAGTTCAAAGGGCTGGGAGAGCGCTTCGCGATGGGTGAAGTCAATCACCGCGATATCATCAACGCCGGGTAGCGTTAGAGTGAACTGCAGTCCTGTACCATCTGCCATCGCAACGCTTCCTGGGTGAGTTAAAAACTCATAAACCGATTAGGATAACGGTGTTAAGGCAAAGGGCAACCCCGCGAGGGCCCGCGGTGTCAATGGCTTACATGGGTGTAAGATATTGCTTACACGTACTCGTTATGGGAAGGCTATTTACTGACCGCAAGGGCGGTATTGGTTAACCGATTAGCAGCCTCGCCCAGCGGTGCTAGCTGTTCAGCAATTAGGCGCAGCTGGCTCTGAATAGGGCGATACAGGGCGACGGTTTGTTCGTCTGCGCTAGCGGCGTTTTGCTCCTCTAATTGCGCTAATAGCGCGGCCGTTTGGTCTGTCAGTATTTCTACCGGCTGGCGTTTGTTTAGCTGTTCTGCGATATGGCCTAACAGCTCGCCAATGCGTGTTGCTACCGGCACTAGCGTGGCATCGTCTTCATCATCGGCCAACTGATGACGATGGGCACCTAAGGCCGAGAGGTGGCTGAGCAGCGTGTTGGAACGCACTAGAAAACGCAGGCCGTTGTCTGCATCCAGTTTCCGGTAGTGGCCGGGCTCGTGGAGCATGTTGGTGAGCAGTGTGGAAAGCGCGGCATCGGCATTGTGGGCATTGCGTCGCGCCAAGCGGTAGGCCAAGCCATCCTGCTTGCCTTCCTCGTACTGGTGGATAATCTCTTCAAGGTAGCGGCGATGGCCGTTCAGCGCGTTGGCGGCCTCGCGGTAAAGCCCGCGGCCCTGCCAGTCGGGCAGAATAAAAAATACCGCTAATCCTGCAATCACCGAGCCAATCAAGGTATCGAAAAGACGCGGCAAGATAAGATTAAAGCCATCGCCTACTTGGTTGAAGCTGCAGAGCACCAGCAGCGTGATAGAGGCGGTTGCGATAACATAGTGTTTTTCGCGGTTGGCAAAGAACGATACCCCCGCAGCCACGGCTATCATGCTTTGCACTAGCGGGTGCGGAAAGAGGCTGATCGACGCCCAGCCCACTGTCAGGCCCAATACCGTGCCCATAATCCGTTGCGATAAAAACCGACGCGTGGTGGCAAAGTTAGGCCGGCACACAAACAGCGTCGTGAGCAGAATCCAGAAGCCCTGTTCAGGATCAATCCATTGCAATAACCCATAGCCTGCCATCAGCGCGATGGATAGCCGCACCGCGTGGCGAAAGGTGGGTGAACCCAGGGTGAAGTTCAGGCGCACCCGCTTCCATGCTTCTAGCACGCTAGAAGGAGAGCGATCATAGAGCGCGCTATCGCGCCGCTCTTCGCTGGCATCGGGATTGTGCGCGCTGGCAAGCTGGGTTTCTAACGTCGCTAAGTTGTCGGCGAGGGCACTCAGCGGATAAAGCAGCGGGCGCCATTCTGGCCTGCCCCGGTCGCGCAGATTCTCAATGGAGGCGTGTAGGTCGGCCAAGGCTTCTTCGCTCTGTTGGTGATCAAACGGCCGGTTGAGCAGCAGTGACTTGGCCAGCTGGCGGCAGGAACGGCCCTGTTGGTCTAGCAGTCGTTGGCAGCGAAACAGCACGTCATGATGGAAAAAGGCCTTGCTGAGCGCGCTATAGGGATAGTGGGTTGAGCTGGCGCGTTCATGAATATCCTGGGCGATAAAGTAGATACGCAGGTAGCGGTTTAGCCGGCGGTCGCCGCGCTGGCCCTCTAGGCGGCGAAAAATCATTTCTTTGGCTTGATTGAGCGCGTCAACGACGTTGCCGTTCTGGCGGGCCAGCGCCAACCTGCGTACTTCGACATCAACGCCACGCACGGGCTCAAACAGCGCGGATTTCAAGATGAGAAACTCGCCCAGCGCCTTGTAGACTCGGGCCATACTCTGCTTTACCGGCTGGCGCGAAAACAGCGCACACCACACCACCGAAATTAATCCATACCACACCGCCCCGCCGAGCAGGAGAAGTTGGCGTGCGGCCACGTCTGCGTCTACGCCGCCATGCTGTTCGATGTTGATCATTGAATAAATCGACAGGATGAGCGTGCCCGAAGCAATGGTGGCGTAACGCTGCCCAATAGCGCCGAGCATAATGAGCGTGAACGTAGAAACACCCAGCCCAAGGACAAATAGCCAGGGCCAGGGGAACAGCCATTGAACGATAAATGATGCCGATGTAAAGCAGACCAACGTCACGATGAGGGCTTGAAAACGCCCCTGCCAGCTGTCGTCGGTTTCAGAAAGCGCGCAGGCGATAATCCCCAAAAATAGTGGAATGACTAACGCTATATCGCCAGACAGGCCGCTCAACAGCAGAGCGCCGCTGAACGCTATAAAAACGCGCAGGCTGTAAGCAAATTTATCCAGGGTCCAAAGGCGCCGCAACGGCAGTGAAAGTGGCATAGCGTCTCTTATTGGCGGTTATTAGACTTTGGTATAGTTTAGTCAGTATAGAGCGTTACAGAGGCGTGTGTCGCTAACAGTTCAATCAACGTTTAATCAATTTTTTCATATTATGTAGGCGTATTGTGATTGATCCAGCGGCAGGACGTTCTAAAAAATAGCGCACTAAACTCCTATGATTAGAACACTAACCTTTCGATACTCACAGTGACTCTAAAAAAAACAGGATCATTCCAATGGATCTCAAGCTGTTGCTGAACTGGCGTCTTCACCTGATGGTGATAGTCACGTCGATGTTTGCTGAGTGGATAGGCATCGTGCGAATTCCGCTTGGGCCTGGAACACTGCTGTTATTGCCGCTGCTATACGCGTTTGTGATTGGCGTTTTGTTTAACCCTCATCTGTTTTCGGGCATGGGTAAGGTTATTCCCAAGCCGGTCAGCAATGCAGCCGGGCCGATCATTTTGATCGCGATCCTGCCGTTCATTGCTAAATTTGGTTCTACCATTGGCCCGGCGATTGATCAGATCATCGCTGCAGGCCCCGCGCTGATACTTCAAGAACTGGGTAATCTGGGCACCATGCTGATAGCGCTGCCCTTTGCAGTACTGGTTCTCAAAATGGGCCGGGAGGCGATTGGTGCGACTTACTCTATCGCTCGTGAACCCAATATTGCCATTATTTCAGACCGTTACGGGCTAAGAAGCCCGGAAGGTATCGGCATTATGGGCGTTTACGTAGTGGGGACCATGTTCGGAACGCTCTACTTCGCCTTGCTAGCCGGCTACATCGCCTCGCTGGATATTCTTGATATTCGCGCCTTAGCCATGGCGTGTGGCGTGGGCAGCGGCAGTATGGTGGCGGCATGCTCGGCGGCGTTAGCTGAAGCGGTGCCTGCTTCCAGAGATGAGCTGCTGGCCTTTGCAGGGGCAAGTAACCTGCTGACTTATGCCACTGGCCTGTATGTTTCACTGTTTATCGCACTGCCGGTAACCGAGTGGATGTACAAGCGCCTAAAAGGTTTGCGCCAGGAGGCCCGCCATGAAAACTCATGAAACTAGCGTTGATAGCTTTGACGCTGAAGCATTAAAAGAGCTGCGCCCTGAAAATCAGCTGGGCAAGACAGCATTGGTACTAGCGGCGGTGTGTGTCGCTGCCTGGTTTAGCAATGTGGTCAACGGTGCGCCGTTATTAGACGCGCTACCCGGCATGCTGATTTTGTATGTCATGGTCATTATTGGCTTAGTGATGGGGCGGCTTTGTCCCTTTTACCTACCTAGCGTTGCGTGGGTGTCATTGATTAGCATCATTGCAACGCTGCCAGTGTTTCCCGGTAGTGGGTGGATTATCGCGCAGTTAGCCGCAGTGAACTTCCTGGCGGTGGTTACGCCCGTGTTGGCTTATGCAGGGTTGGCGCTTACCGGGCGTGAATTTGCCATGTTCAAGCAGGCCGGTTGGAAGCTGGTGATTGTGTCGCTGTTAGTCTTCACCGGTACCTTTATTGGTTCAGCGGTGGTTGCTCACATAATGCTTTAAGGAGAGTAGGATGACGGCCTCAATTCGTTTGCCCGAAAGCGCAGAATTAAGCGCCTGGCGTCACGATTTTCACCAGCACCCTGAAACCGCTTTTGAAGAGCATCGCACCAGTGCGCGTATTGCCACACTGCTGACCGAGTGGGGTTATGAAGTGACCACGGGGCTCGCGGGCACTGGCGTAGTTGCTGCGCTGGATGGTCAGCGCGGTGAAGGCAAAACCATTGGCCTGCGGGCGGATATCGATGCGCTGGACATTCTTGAAGAGACGTCGCTTGCGTACGCCTCTCAAACGCCGGGCAAGATGCACGCCTGCGGCCACGACGGCCACACCACTATGCTGCTGGGTGCCGCCTGGGCATTAAAGCAGCAGCCGGACTTTAAAGGTCGCGTGGTGTTTATTTTCCAGCCCGCCGAAGAAAGTGCAGGCGGTGGGCGCGTGATGGTAGAAGACGGGTTATTTGAGCGCTTTCCCATGGATGCCGTGTACGGCCTGCATAATTGGCCAGGGCTGCCGGTGGGTGTTGCGGCGGTGCATGATACCGATGTGATGGCGGCCTTTGATATTTTCAGCTTAACGTTGACCGGAAAAGGCTGCCACGCGGCCATGCCACACCTGGGTATCGATACGGTGTTAGCCAGCTGTCAGTTGGTTAGCCAGCTGCAAGGATTAGTGAGCCGCGAAACGCCACCCAATCAGTCTGCCGTGTTGAGTATTACCAGCATGCATGCCGGGGATACTTTCAACGTGATCCCTGAGCGGGTAGAGCTGCGCGGCACATTGCGCTGTTTTGATATGGCGCTTAAAGAACACCTTGAGGCGCGCTTTAAGCAGGCGATTGCAAGTTCGGCAGAGTTTCACGGCTTAACCGTTGAGCTGGATTACCAGCGCTGCTACCCCGCCACTATCAATACCCCAGAGCATGCCCAGCACTGTGCCACGGTGCTGGCAAACCTGTTGGGTGAAGAAAGCGTGCTGCGTAATCCGCCGCCGAGCATGGCCTCTGAAGATTTCTCGTTTCTGCTCGCCGAACGGCCGGGAGCTTACATTTGGATGGGCAACGGTGAGGATTCCGCCTCGTTGCACAATCCTCACTACGACTTTAACGACACGCTGCTTCCGCTAGGCACGCGTTACTGGGTAGAGCTGGTGCGCGCGCTGCTTGTCTAAAGCAGACGTTAACCGCTAAACGCTCTTTTTAAGCATCTGCGTTATTCGCTCTTCTATGCCCGATGGGTAGGGGAGCGGCTACGCCCAATTTCTACGTTGAGCCTCTTTACGCGGCACATTGCTTAGTAGAGGCGCTTAGGAGTTTTACTATGTTAACCATTACGGTGATTGGCCTGGGGCAGATGGGCGGCAATATGGCGCTCACCCTTAAAGCCGCAGGCTTTACAGTAACAGGCAGCGACGTGTTTGAATCTGCGCGGTCGCGGCTGGCTGAACAAGGGTTAGCCGTCGTAGCACCTGAGGCACTGCCCGCCAGCGACGTGTATCTGCTGTCGTTGCCCACGTCCGCTCATGTGCGTGAAGTTATCGAGCACTCGCCGGGGCTACTCAAGCTGGCGCCTAAGGGTAGCGTGATTGTCGATACATCCACCAGCGACCCCGTGGTTAGCCGAGAACTGGCTGAGAAGGTCATTGCTGCGGGCCTTCACTGGTTGGATGCGCCGGTAAGCGGGGGGCCGAAAGGTGCCGCTAGCGGCAAGCTGGGCATGCTCCTCGGGGGGGGCACCGCCACCATCGAACGCGTTAATCCGATGCTGGAAGCAATGTCGGCTAAGCGCACCCACGTGGGCGGCCCAGGCTGTGGCCACGTTGTTAAACTCGCTAATAATTACCTGTGTGCCGCGCACTTGCTAACCACCGCTGAGGCGGTGGCCATGGCGACGAAAGCCGGCGTTGACCCCGCGGCCTGCTTAGCCGGGATTAATAGTGGCTCTGGCCGAAGCGCAGTGAGTGAAGTGAATTTTCCTGAGTGGGTGTTGAGCGAGCGTTTTGATTCTGGGTTTACCACCGGCCTGATGCGTAAAGATTTGCGTTTGGCGCGGGATGCTGCTGAGCAGCTCAATATTCCTCTGAGTCTGCTCAACGCCGTTGTCGATGCCTGGCACGCGAATGCTGATCACCCGACTGACAGCGATGACTTTAACCATATTGCGACACCCATTTTAGCGCGTGCCACGCAGACGGAGGAAAAGTGATGACGTCACTTAATCAACTCGCCCGTGAACGCCTTGCCGAACTGCTTGAAGGTTTTGGTTTGGCGGCTGACACGCCGCTGAGTAATTGGGTTGATGGCGGCTTAATGGCGGGTGTCGGCGAGCAAATTACCCTGACTAATCCTGCCACTGGCGAAGCGCTGGTCAGCTATCACGATGCGGGCGCTACGCTGATTGAGCGTGCCGCCCAAGCGGCGGCGCGTGGGCAGCAGGAATGGATGGCGCTAACCGCCAGCGAGCGTGGTCGACGCATGCATGCTGCGCTGCGTGGCTTAGAAGGCCATGAAGAGGCGCTGGCGCAGTTGGAAAGTGTTGTTGCCGGTAAGCCGATTCGCGACTGCCGCGCTGAAGTGGGAAAAGTACGTGAGATGTTTGAATATTACGCGGGCTGGTGCGACAAACAGCATGGCGAAGTGATTCCTGTGCCGACATCGCATCTTAACTACGTGCGTCACGTACCTTATGGCGTAGTAGGGCAAATTACCCCGTGGAACGCGCCGATGTTTACCTGCGCCTGGCAGCTGGCCCCGGCCATTGCGGCGGGCAATGGCGCGGTATTGAAGCCTTCTGAGCTAACGCCCTTTTCATCGGTGGTGATTGCAATGCTGCTTGAAACCGGTGGGCTAGAGCAATCACAAAGGCTGCCCAAAGGCCTGATTAATATTGTTAACGGGCTGGGTAAAACCACCGGCGCGGCGTTAACCGATCACCCCACCATCAGTAAGCTGGTGTTTGTTGGCTCACCTCAGAGCGGGCGTATGATTGCTGAAGCGGGCGCACGGCGCTTAGTGCCCAGCGTATTAGAGCTTGGCGGGAAGTCGGCCAACATCGTCTTTGCCGATGCTAAGTTGGATGAAGCCGTCGCGGGCGCTCAAGCCGCCATTTTTGCCGCCGCCGGGCAAAGCTGCGTGGCGGGCTCACGGCTATTGATTGAGCGCTCGGTATTTGAGCAGGTCACCACGCGCTTGGCGCGCGCTGCAGAGCAGATCGAGGTCGGGCTGCCCAGCGAGGAAGCGACCCGCATGGGACCACTGCAAAATCGCCGTCAGTTTGATCAGGTTATCCGCATGGTTGATGCAGCCGTGGCCGCTGGCGCGCGGCTATTAACGGGCGGTAAGCGTCCTGCGGGCTTGTCTGAGGAAGCACAAGGTTACTTCATCGCCCCAACGGTTTTGGTCGACGTAACGCCCGATATGGAAATCGCCCAGCAGGAGGTCTTTGGCCCCGTGCTGATCGCCATGGCCTTTGACGATGAAGCCGAGGCTATTCACTTAGCCAATGAAACGCGTTTTGGTCTGGCCGGTGCGGTATGGAGCCAGGATGTGGCAAGAGCACATCGCGTGGCAGGGCAACTGCGTGCAGGCACGGTGTGGATCAACAGCTACAAAGCGATCAGCGTCATGTCGCCGTTTGGAGGCTTTGGTGATAGCGGTTTTGGCCGGTCTAGCGGTCTGGATGGCCTGCGTGAATACACCGTGCCGCAAAGCGTGTGGGTGGAAACTGCGACACAGGCAAGCGTTGCCTTTGGCTATGGAAGCGGTGTTGGTTGAGTGCTCGCCGAGCTAGAGTCTTGAAACGCCTGCATCCAGCGCTGTAAATGGCGCAGCAAGAGAATGCTGGCTTTGGGCTGTTGGCGACCCACGCGGGTGACCATGTGCGCGTGGGAGCGCTGAAATAATGGGTTATCGACCGGCCGCGCGACGAGCGTACCTGCTTCTAAATCATGGGCGACGGCGAAGGCTGGCAGTAGAGTGATGCCCATGCCGCTGCGCACATACTGTGCCAACACCACCATTGAATTAGTGTTCATGGCCAGCTGTGGAACAATCCGCGCCTGTTGAAAAGCTTGATCAACCATTTGACGTACGCCATGGCTGATATCCCACATGGCCATCGGCTGGGCGCTGAGCTGAATAAGTGAGAGTGGCGTGGTTTGTTGGGCGAGAGGGTGGTCGGGAGATAAAATAGCCATCAGCGGCTGAGAGCTAGATGCCCAAAAGCGTAGCTGGGGGTGAGTGCGTTCGTGGAACATTAAACCGATATGGCTGTGGTTGCCGACCACGGCTTCAATAATGCCCGAAGTGCCTGCAATATGGATATCCAGCTGAATGCCCGCATAAAGCTGGGTAAATTCGTGTAGCGGAGACGCCACTAGGTCGCTAACAAAACCCTCACCCACGGTGAGTGAAATTTTGCCGGTTTCCATACGCTGATAAGATTCAAGTGAGGCGATAAAGCCTTCATCAAGAGCCCCGCGGCGCTCGCAGTACTCAAGCAACATCTCACCCACCGGCGTGGGTGAAATGCCGTCACGCTGACGCTCCATGAGGGTCGCCCCCAAGGCTTCTTCCAGCAATGAAATTTGCCGGCTAACCGCCGAGGGAGCAATGTCCAAGCGAGCCGCTGCACGGCGCACCGAGCCAGACTCCAGGGTAACGCGGAAGTACACTAAGCGTTGATGGGGTATATCCATCGAGAGCTGTTATACCTCTGCGCTGATTTGGCTAAATGCGCTTAGCCAGAACCGTTACCCAATACCGCTCGGTTGGCTCTAAGCCGATAGTCCTTACTACAGATACTTGAGCAGTTTCTGCAGCTTGTTCATATCAGCAGAGTCGCCGACTAAGCGGACGTTTCCACTCATCATGCCATCAAGAAAGGACTGCTGTGTTGGCTTTTTGAGTACTTTCAAGGCGGTAGTCTGGTCGCGGAAACGCAGCTCAAGATCTAAGTCTACGGGCAGCCCTTTACCGGTACGGATGCTTTTCGGCGTCATCCGGTAGTGACGGGCAATACTTAGATCTTCGGTGGCTATCCCCCAATCCAGGCCGCGCATGCGTTCTAGCTGCTCACGAAAACGCGGCTTGCGGCGCAGGGCACGTTTGAGCATTAAGCCCAGTAGCCACAGCGTCAGCTTGAGCTTCATTAGGAAACGGCGTCTTTAAGCGCTTTACCTGGCTTAAAAGCGACGTTTTTGCTGGCCGGAATTTGCAGCGGTGCGCCGGTTTGTGGGTTTTTGCCTGTACGTGCTGCGCGCGAGCGTACAGTGAAAGTGCCAAAGCCGATTAGAGCGACATCTTCACCTTTGGCGACGCTGTTGGTGATTTCATCCAGAATAACATTTAGCACTTGGCCTGCTTTATCTTTAGACAGGTCGGCACTCTCAGCGATAGCAGCAGCGAGTTCAGGTTTGCGCATAAGGAATCTCCTTTTAATTAAATAATCGAACGAAAAGCAAATGCATGTTGTTGGGTGCGTCACCATAATAGGCTAGCTACTCTATCCTAGTTGGGAACGCGGCGAAAATCAGCTTAGCAGCGCAGGCGCTGCTCTGGAAAGCTCCACTTTCCTTCTCACGCAGCCGCCTGTCAACGCAAAACCAATCAAACGTCCGTCTTTATCTTCCGCCGAGGCACTGATATCGGCGCCTTCGCCTTCAATTCTCCAGCGCTCAGGGGGAGATGGAGCCGGATAGGCAACCACGGGTAATAACGGGGTTTTAACCACGACCGGCCATGCGCCAAAGCGCACGCGGGTGGGGGTGCCGGCCAGGGTGGCCGCAAGGGCTTTGGCACTGGCTTGCAGCGGCTGTACGTACATGGCATTCACCCCGTCGACGCAGGCGACATCGCCTAATGCATAGATATTGGGGTGCGATGTGCGCAGGTGGCGATCTACCACAATGCCGCTAGATGACACCGTTAACCCTGCTGCTTCGGCAAGTGCTGTGCGCGGTGCTAGGCCCGTCGCCATTAAAATGATGTCGGCGCTTAGTATGGAGCCATTATCTAAATGGAGCGCAATGTCATTGGCTTGGCGGAGCGCTATCGATTCAATTGTGCGTCCTAAATAAAGTCGGATACCCGCGTCGCTGAACGCATCACCTAAGGCGTGACCTAATGGCGGCGGTAACAGGCGCGCAAGTAGATTACCTTCGGGGGCAATGACGGACACTGAGTGGCCGCCGGCGTGAAGGTCGTTAGCGAACTCACAGCCGACTAGCCCGGCCCCTACAATGGCTACCCGTGAATGTCCGTGACTTAACGCCTGATGAAAGCGGCGATAGTCGTCCAAATCGTTGACCGTAAAACAGCGTGAAGCGACGCTAGGCTCGCTGCTAACAGGCACTCGAGGGGCCGCTCCGGTCGCTAACACTAATGTTTCATAACTCAGCCGCTCGTGCCCTGGCGCATTGCCTAAAAGCACTGACTGGTTATCCACATCCAGTGCGCTGACTGGGGTGTGGGTAACTACTCGGGCGTTTAGCTCTTCGCCAAGCTCTGCGGCGCTTCGCTGAGCTAATTTCTCGGGCGCTAACCCTTTACTAAAGCCGGTAGAAAGCAGGGGTTTGCTGTAATCATCGCCGCTGTCAGCGCTTATCAGCGTGATAGAGCGTGTGTCGCCCTGCCGTCGCAGTGCACGAGCAAGACCTATGCCTGCCATTCCCGTGCCAATAATCACCAGCGCAGCGTGAGAAGATAGCGGTGTCGCTGATGTTATCTGTGTATATGATGCGGGCATGCAGACATCCAAAAGGTCGCTAAAAGAGTTATTGAAAGAGTTCTTGAAAAAGCTGCTGAAACAAAAGCCTGTTAGAGCGTCATGTTACACTAGCTGCTCCCGTTATTGCCCTGGAGAACTCGGTGACACCACCCGCTGGCCGGCAAATGTATCTCTTTCCACGCTGGCGCCCCGTCCATGCGGCGCGTCCCGCGATGAGCTCTCCATGGTGGCAGTGGGTAGCCTCCACCGATTCGTTAACCGCTCGTTTAACAGCCGCAGGAGGCGACAAGCCTTTTCGGGTGCGTTTACTGCGCCAAGGTGTGGGGTGGCCGCTGCCCGATGAAGCCCAGGCACTGGGCATTGGCCCTAAACGCTATGCATGGTTGCGTGAAGTAGCGCTGTGTTTAGATGAAACGCCGTGGGTGGTCGCGCGCTCATTAGCGCCGTTGACACAGCTAAAAGGCCAGCGTTTAGATCGTTTGGGCGAGCGTTCGTTAGGCAGCTGGTTATTTCGCCAGCCAGACTTAGTGCGAGGGCCATTAGAGGCGACAACACAACGCCCGCCTTTTGCTAGCCTACATGGGGTCGAGCAGGACTGTAGCTGGGGACGGCGCTCGGTCTTTACGCATGACGGCCTGTCGTTATTGGTACAAGAGTACTTTTTGCGGGCAATGGCGGATGACCTTGATCTGCCTTCGCGCTAGGCTAACAGCCGCGTTTTCTTTTTCGTGAGGTAAGCATGGATCGTTCACTGTTGCGGCCGAAGGGATTGGCTCGCGTGGCAGACTTTTTACAGCTGATGCGCTTGGATCGGCCCATAGGCACGTGGCTATTAATGTGGCCAGCCCTTTGGGCGCTATGGATTGCCGCGCAGGGCGTACCGGGGCGCAATGTGCTGCTTATTTTTGTTGCCGGCGTTTACGCCATGCGTGCCGCAGGCTGCGTGGTGAATGACTATGCCGACCGTCATTTTGATGGGCATGTAAAGCGCACTAAAAATCGTCCTCTGGCCACCGGTCGTATTAGCGAAACCGAGGCCCAGCTGCTGTTTATCGCATTGATCGCTATAGCCTTCATTTTGGTGCTGCTAACCAATTGGTTCACGGTGGTGCTCTCGCTGGGTGGCGTGCTGTTAGCGATTATTTATCCGTTTATGAAGCGCTATACCCACCTTCCTCAGGTCGTGCTGGGCGCCGCTTTTGCCTGGGCGATCCCCATGGCATTTGGCGCTGTGCTGGGCTATGTGCCGCTGGAGGCTTGGCTATTATTTTTTGCTAATGTGGCTTGGACGGTGGCGTACGATACCCAATACGCCATGGTGGACCGCGACGATGATTTAAAAATCGGTATTAAATCGACAGCCGTGCTGTTTGGTAATGCGGACCGCGTCATTATCGCTTTATTACAAGTGGTGACATTACTGCTATTAGCATGGGTAGGGTGGCGAGTGGGTCTAGGCGGTTTTTTCTGGTTAGGGCTTGTAGGAATGGCAGCCACGTTTCTGCATCAGCAGCGGTTAATTTTTCATCGTGCCCGAGATGCGTGCTTTCAAGCGTTTCTCAACAATTTTTGGTCAGGTTTGTTTATTTTTGCCGGTATTGCGTTAAGTTGGTGGCCTGCGGCGGGCTAATAATCGCCGCTGTCATGTAACTGTCATCAAGTCATGGTGTTATCGTCATCGACATGTCATTGAGTTGTTCTCTTTGAACTAGCTCTCTTTGCACACCTTGAGGCTCTGCTATGACTGCCAAGACCGTTTTGATTGTCGATGATGAGGCGCCGATCCGCGAGATGATTGCGGTCGCGCTGGAAATGGCTGACTATCGCGTGCTCGAAGCGGATAACGCTCAGGATGCTCATGCTCTGATTGTCGACCACCAGCCTGATTTATTGTTGCTTGATTGGATGATGCCTGGCACCAACGGTATCGAGCTTGCCAGGCGCTTAAAGCGCGAAGAAGCCACCGCTGAGATCCCCATTATTATGCTGACCGCTAAAGGTGAAGAGGATAATAAGATTCAGGGACTTGAAGCCGGCGCCGATGACTATATCACCAAGCCTTTTTCACCTCGCGAGCTGGTGGCGCGGCTTAAAGCCGTTTTGCGTCGTGCAACGCCACGCGGTGTTGAAGATCCCGTAGAGGTTAATGGACTGCTGCTTGATCCGGTGAGCCATCGCGTCAGCACCGATGGTAAGGCGCTAGAGATGGGCCCAACGGAATATCGTCTGCTGCAGTTCTTTATGACGCACCAGGAGCGCGCTTACACGCGCAGTCAGCTGCTTGATCAAGTGTGGGGTGGCAACGTGTACGTTGAGGAGCGCACGGTAGATGTACATATTCGGCGGTTGCGTAAAGCGCTGGGCGAGACCCATCAAAATCTGATTCAAACGGTTCGGGGTACCGGTTACCGTTTCTCTTCACGGGTATAAATGTGCGCCTATGGAGCCGTGAACTGTGGCAACTGGCCTGGCTAGCCTCGCTGGGGACAAGCATTGGCTGGTTATTGGATGCAGCAGGGCTGGGGCTGGCTTCTGGCTTGGCAGTGTATCTGTTTTATCACTTGCGACAGCTGCGCGCGCTGTATCGATGGCTAACCCTTCAACCCCATGATGAACCTCCTGCTGCTCAGGGTATATGGGGCGAGCTGTTTGATCGTTTATACCGCTATCAAAAAAGTCAGCGCATTACGCAAAATCGGCTGCGCTCCACTTTGGCGCGTATTCAAGAGTCGTCAGAGGCGATGCGCGACAGCGTTGTAATGCTTGACCGCCATGGAGATCTAGAGTGGTGGAACAGCGCTGCAACCAAGATGCTAGGCCTGCAGACGGCCCACGACCGTGGCCAGCACATTACCAATTTACTCCGCGATCCAGGCTTTATAAGCTACTTCAACGCCCGCCACTATAGTGAGCCGCTAACGCTAACATCACCCATTGATGAGCGGTGCATTCTGCAGTACCAAATTACCCTGTACGGCGACGATGAGCGGCTAGTGATGGCGCGAGATATCACGCGTCTGCACCGTCTGGAGCAGATGCGCCGCGATTTTGTGGCCAATGTATCCCACGAGCTACGCACCCCTCTCACCGTGCTTTCCGGCTATTTAGAAACCTATGGCGATCTTGCCGAGCAGCTACCTCCGCGCTTAGGTAAAGGTATTCACCAAATGCAGGAGCAGACGCAGCGAATGCAGAATTTGGTCAATGATTTATTGCTGCTGTCCCGGTTAGAAATTGACCAAAGTGGTAAGGATCATCAGCCGTTGTCGCTGGGGCCTTTGCTACAGAGTGTTTGTGAGGATGCGCTAGCGCTATCGGATCAGCGGCATACCATCACCATTGCGCTTGATAGCAAGGCACGTCTGCTAGGAAGCGAGCAGGAAATGCGCAGCGCGATTTCTAATCTCGCGTTTAACGCTGTTCGCTATACGCCGCCTGGAAGCCATATCACGTTGCGCTGGCAAGATAGCCAAGCTGGCGGAGCCTGTATTGACGTTGAGGACAACGGCGAGGGAATTGATCCTGTGCACATCCCTCGGCTGACTGAACGCTTCTACCGCGTTGATAAGGGGCGTAGCACGACGACGGGTGGTACAGGTTTGGGCTTGGCAATTGTCAAACACGTGTTGCTACGCCATGATGCTCAGCTATTGATTGAATCTCACCCGGGTAAGGGGGCTTTATTCCGCTGTATATTCCCCGCTTCGCGCCTGAGCTAGCCTGAAATGCATGCTGCACAATATTTGTAGAAGTGTGCAATATTGGCATAAGAATTGGTAAAGCTTTGCTCATGTGTCATTTTTACACGCTATTTAAATGCGCTTCATCGCTAATTAAGATTTATTTTGTTATCTTTCTTTTATAAGAAATTGATAATTAATATTTTAATTTTATTATATTAGATTTTGGCATGCCTTCTGCTTTGAATATAAGTAAGTAGGAGAGATGACCGCAGGAATTGCTGGCTGAAATTAGCCTTTCTTTCTTAGTTAAGTGGTTTAAACAGCGATCGGAGGTGGAATATGATGTCCAAGGAATTACTCAAGAAAGCTGGCATTTTAGGTTTAACGTTTGGCTTGATGGCTAGCCCTCTAGCCTTCGCAGAATCTGAGCAAAGCACAGCTTTTGATCAGAACCAAGATATTACTGCGGATGATGAGGCAATGGATCCGCAGGGTACTCACACGGATACCGCCAGTGAGAAAAATCAGCACGATTTAACGCACGATGAAGGTGACGGCGTCAGCGATATGGAGCCAAGCTCTACTAGTAATTCAGATGATGCTAACTTTGATAGTACAGAAGAGTTGCCAGAAGAAAATAGCGGTATGTAATGACCGTATTGAAAGATAGTACTTAGAGAAAAATAGTACTTAGAGAAAGATAGTACTGAGAGTCTGTAAGGACTCTGCTATAAGGATGTTTTTAGATTCAAGGATGAATCGCTAGGAAATCAAAACGTTAGTGAGGGTAACATCCAAGGTTGGAGTCCCGCACAAGGATTGGAAGCTAACGTTAGCATTAGCTATCTGCAAGCTAGACATTAAGCCTCACCTCCGGTGGGGTTTAATTTTTTTGCTGTCTGCTGTTTTTCCTGCCGAGCTCTTCACCGCTGCTCGTTAAATATGGCCTGCTGACTGCACGCCTCGTTATTGATCATCGCTATGTTTTTCAGCTCAGCAACGCTGCTTTTTTCTATCGGTGTGTCAAAAAGGCATATGCAAACCTGCGCGTGTGACATTTGTACACAATAGTTTAGTGCGATTGTTATTTTTGCGTCATATTATTGTCCGTAATTCATGTGTTATATGCCATTGATTAATGGTGTTTTTGTAATATATGTTAGCTGTGGTATTCTTTATGCATGCTAAGGGGGAAAGAAGATGAACTAGTTAAAAAGTTTGCCATGAAGGCGCTTCTTCTTCCATGCCAGCAGTATAAACAGTTTCAGAAGTGTTAAATATTTTTATTTTTTTGGCATCCAGTATGCACTTCTAGCACGTACAATTAATTGAAAACGATAGCCGCTGTGAAGTAATGCGATAACGGTTACTTTTACTACTCGTTAGCGGTACGTAGCAGTAATGAGGAGAACGCCATGTTATTGAAAAAATTAAGCAATAAAGTCGCCATTATAGGCATTTCTTTCGGTTTGATTGCTAGCCCGTTGGCAATGGCTCACCCATCCATCGAGTTGAATAAAGATCGCGCAGTTGGTCAGGACGTCATCGATAAGCCACAGTCTCAAATGTCTGATGATGCTCAAGTATCCCCACGTGATCTAACGCGTGATGACGGTGATAGTCTTGATTTCTCTCCGTCTAGCAGTGCTGCTGATTCTGGCAAAAGCGCGCGTCGTGGTAACCAATACAGCCCGCAAGATCTGAACCGTGATGAAGGCGATAGCACTGACTGGTAGCCACTAAGTACGGTGACCGCTAGCGCCATAGACCCCGCTTCTGCGGGGTCTATGCGTTTAATTCGGGGTAATATCTCGAACGCCCCGATAGTGTTCGTCCCACATCAATACGGCACCTGCTACCGCACCTGGAAGTAGAAATAAATTGGCTAGTGGAATCCAGGTAATCAGGGTAATTAATCCGCCATAGGTCAGGCTTTGCCACCAACGCTTCGCGAGGCGATGGCGCATATCTTTAAAGGTTACCTTGTTGTTATCCATCGGGTAATCCAGATAGGTAATCGCCATGATCCAGGCTGAGAATAGTGCCCAGAGTAGTGGCGCAATCAAATTCAGGCCAGGAATCCAGCTGATGATAAATAGGCCGATCGCGCGAGGTAAAATATAGGCAAGTTTTACAAATTCTCGACCCACCGCATCGATAGCCGTTTGGGTAAGGTTGCGGTCATCAAGGGGCTCGCGGCCGGTTGCCTGTATCTCAACTTTAGCGGCCAAAAAGCCGTAAAAAGGCGCGGCAATGAAGCTGGTAATTAGCGTAAAGGTAAAAAACACGACGACGATCAGGCTAATCACAAACAGCGGCCAAATGAGCCACGACAGCCATTCAAGCCAGGTGGGTACCATGTCCATCCAATGCGCCAGCCAGCCATCAAAGCGCGAGAGCACAAAGCTAAGCATACTGATGTAGACGATGAGGTTGATTAGAATGGGCAAGAAAATATAGCGCCGCATACCCGGCTGATAAACACAGCGTGTACCTCGGCTAAGCGCAGTGACAGCATCCAGCATTAGGTGACTCCTCATGATTCAAACGTCCAGGCTGCCTGGCAACCTGGACGTATTGCAGGAGGAAACCCTAATCAGGTCAAGGCTTTTTTAACCCCTGCGGGTCTAGGCTGTCAGGGTTGCTGTGACGAATATCTAAGCCTTTGACTAGATAGACTACGTACTCCGCAAGATTGTCAGCATGATCGCCCACGCGCTCAAGCGCACGCAGTACCCACATGATACTCAGTACGGATGTAATCGAGCGTGAATCCTCCATCATGAACGTCATTAATGAACGCATAGCGCTGCTGTACTCATCATCTACCAGCTCGTCTTCACGCACTACCTGCATAGCGAGATCCGTATCAAAGCGAGCAAAGGCGGTTAGCGCATCGCGCAGCATTTTACGCACGTGCTCGCTAATGTGTCGCACTTCCACTAGCCCACGAATGGTGCTGGTGCTTTCACTTAACAGCAGCGCGTTACGGGCAATTTTGCTGGCCTCATCGCCAATGCGTTCCAGGTCAGAGGTAGCGCGAATAACCGCAAGCACCAGCCGCAAATCGGATGCTGCCGGCTGCCGGCGGGCCAGTACGCGCGTACATTCGTCGTCAATTTGCAGCTGCAGGGCGTTCACCTGGCGATCATTGTCGCGTACTTGCTCTGCCAAGCGGGTATCGCCTTCCAAAAGAGCAAAGACGGCATCTTGCACCTGCTTTTCTACCAAGCCGCCCATCGCCATCAGGTGGGTTTTAAGCTCTTCCAGCTCCTGATTGAACTGGCGGGAGATATGCTGGCTGTGGGTATCGCTTGTAATATCCATGGACCACTCCTGATGTCTTCGTCGATAAGGCCTAGGTGACGCGGCCGGTGATGTAGTTCTCGGTACGTTGCAAACGGGGATTGGTGAATACCCGGTCAGTGGGCCCGTATTCAATCAGCTCGCCTTGATGCAAAAAGGCGGTGTAGTCCGATACCCGCGCCGCCTGCTGCATATTGTGAGTAACCAGCACCAAGGTTAGCTCTGACTTGAGATTGCGAATTAACTCCTCAATTTTGAGCGTCGAAATGGGATCTAGTGCCGATGCGGGTTCATCAAGCAGCAGTACGTCGGGTTTTACCGCTAAGGTGCGGGCAATCACTAAGCGCTGCTGCTGGCCACCGGAAAGCTGCCAGGCAGAGCGATGTAGACGGTCTTTCACCTCATCCCACAGCGCCGCAGAGGTTAGCGCCCACTCAATAATGTCGTCACGCTTGCGCTTGGGCAGGCGCTGCTGCAAACGTAAGCCAAAGGCAACGTTTTCATAAATCGACATGGGAAAGGGGTTGGGCGTTTGAAATACCATCCCGACACGTCGACGCAGCTCGGTCACATTCACCTGAGGACCATGAATATCTTGGCCTTCCAGCACAATTTGGCCGCTGTGGCTCACCGCTTCATTAAGATCATGCAGCCGATTGATGGCTCTTAATAACGTCGATTTACCGCACCCCGAGGGGCCGATAAAGGCCGTGACACGATGACGAGGAATGCTCAGCGTTAGATCATGCAGCGCCACTTTCCCCGCATAGGCAAGGCTAAGATGATCAATGCTCAGACAGCAGTGCTCTGGTGAAAAATGCGTGACCGGTGGCTGAGAGGTATTAACTGAATGTAATGGCGCTAGCATTCGCTTCCCCGTTGACGCCTAAGATAATGACGCAGAAATATGGCAGTTAGATTAAGCACCAGCACAATTAACACCAGCAGCAGCGCGGTGGCGTACACCAGCGGTATGGCGGCTTGCACATCGTCGCCGTGAAAAGCGGTATCAAATAAATGATAGCCAAGGTGCATGAACTTGCGCTCTAAATGCAGATAGGGAAACTCACCGTCTACCGGCATCTGTGGCGCTAATTTAGCGACGCCCACCAGCATCAGCGGTGCCACTTCACCCGCTGCGCGGGCAATGGCTAAAATCATGCCTGTTAGCATGGCGGGGGCCGCCATGGGCAGCACGATGCGGGTCAGCATTTCCAGGCGCGTAGCGCCCAGCGCCACGGCGCCTTCTCGCTGAGCCTCAGGAATGCGTGCCAGCCCCTCTTCGGTTGCAACAATCACGACCGGCAGAGTGAGCAATGCGAGCGTTAGAGAGGCCCATAGTAGGCCGCCAGTACCAAAGGTGGAGGAAGGCAAGGTATCACTGAAGAACCATTCGTCCAGCGAACCGCCAATTCCATACACAAACACGCCTAAACCAAAGACGCCGTACACAATGGACGGTACGCCCGCAAGATTACGGACGCCAATGCGGACAAATCGAGTAAGCCGCCCTTGGTGGGCAATCTCATTAAGGTAGATGGCCGCCAGTACACCAAACGGCGTGACGATGAGCGACATTAAGATCACCATCAGGACGGTGCCAAAAATCGCTGGCCATACGCCGCCGCCGGTATTCGCGGCACGCGGGCCCTCACTCAAGAAGCGCCATACGGATTGGCTCCAAGCGAGCGTTTTCTGTCGCCATGTCATGGCATTGGGGGCTTGGGCGCTGGCCACGTTGGCCAGAGGCTGTTGCACGGCTTGGCCACTGGCTGTAATAAGCAGTAGCTGGCTATCCGGACGTTGGCTAACCGGCAGCGCTAACAGCGACGTTAACTGCTGCCAGGCGGCGTCCCCCTCCCAGCGCTGATCGTGTTGCTCAATAGCCACTAAGCGGCCGATAAAGTCATCCCAGGGGCTGCGCTCTAAGCGAATCAGGTCCGCGGGCTGGGCTTGCATGGCAATGTCGTCAATCGCGACCCAGCGCCAGCGCGCGTCCTCAATATCACGATTGCCGGTGAAGTATAGGCGCTCGTCCCCTGGCTGCTGGGGTAGCGCCACTTCGCGTACGGCTTGGCCCGCAAATGTTTCACCTGAGCGCAGCGTGACTTCCTCTAGCGTGGCGGGCCAGAAATGCCCTAGCCCACGAACCAGCAGCAGTGTCAGTAGCGCCCCTAACATCAGAAGCGAAAGCGCAACGCTTGCCGCGCAGAGCCAAGGCCAAAGACCATCCAGCCAGTGACGGCGGCGGCGCGAAGGTGCACTACCCGTCGGCATACCGGTCATGGCATGCTTCCCAGCTGGCGGTAACGACGCCGCAAGCGATGGCGGACAACCTCTGCCAAGGTGTTAACTAAAAAGGTGAAGATAAACAATACGAGTGCTGCCAAAATCAGTAGATGATACGTCTGGGTACCCGGCGCGGCTTCGGGCAGTTCTATGGCGATCGCGGCGGACATGGAGCGCATCCCTTCAAACGGATTGGCGCTCAACAGCGCGGTATTGCCGCTTGCCATCAGCACTATCATCGTTTCGCCCACGGCTCTGCCCGCACCAATCATCACTGCCGAGAAAATGCCGGGGCCCGCTGCCGTCAGCGCCACTTTCCACAGTGCCTGCCAGCGGCTAGCGCCTAGCGCCTGGGCGCCCTCAATCAAGGTTTTTGGCACATCGGCCAGCGCATCTTCCGCCAATGAGTAAATACTGGGAATGACCGCAAAGCCCATGGCGATGCCCACGATCAGCGCGTTGCGAGTAGCGTAGTCCATTCCAAAGCGCTGATAGAGCAGCTGGCGTAAATCGCCGCCAAGCCAATGCTGCTCTATCCAAGGGGTGAGCCATAGCGCTGCTGCCACCATTAACGCAAGCCAGGGAACTAACCAAAGCCCAGCCCAGGACAGCGGTAGACGGCGGCACAAGCGTGCTTTAGCCAAATGCCAGCAGAAACCCGCTAGCCCTGCGCTTAGCGGAAGCCAAATCATCATGACCAGCGCACTCGCCAGATGGCGCTCTACCCAAGGTGCCAAGATGAGCCCGGCGATAAAGCCCACCACCACGCCGGGAATTGCTTCCATCATTTCTAGCGTAGGCTTAATACGGCTGCGCAAACGCGCGGACATAAAGAGCGCCGAGTAGATGGCCGCCCCCAGGGCGACGGGGATCGCAAACAATAGCGCCGACAGCGCGGCTTTCAACGTGCCCCAGGCAAGCGGCGTCAGCGTTGTTAACGCTAAGGCATCGCCAATCGCCAAGAGCGGCAGGGTTTCCCATACCAAAAAAATACCGATAGCGAGTATCGCGAGCAGTACGCCGACACCGCCAGCGGTAATTAATCCTGTTGCCACGCGATCTTGCAGCAGACGCAGCGGCTGGCGGGACGTCGTTAACCGAGGAGAGGTCATGTCGTTATCATTGGCAAACCGGGGCGCGCACAGCACGGATCCTTCCGCATAAAATGTCTCCTCACCTTAAGGTATGTTGATGACAGTTTAATGACAGTTGCTTACCACATCCGCTGAGCTTCTAACGTGCTTGTGGCTAACGCCACAAACCCAGAGGCGCGGGCAATTTGCTGGCCCTCATCAGACATAATGAGCGCTAGCAATGCTTGCTCCGCGGGGGGGAGGTTCTCACTAGGCGGTAGATTAACGTAGAGGTAGAGGTCGCGCGACAGCGGGTAGTCGCCACGCTGTATGGCGTCCTCACTAGGAGGAATCGCGACGCCATTGTCGTTGTACAGGCTTAACGCGTGAACCGCGGGCGTCAGGTGGTTATATCCCGCGTAGCCCATGGCATTGGCTGATTCGCCCACGGCCGCGACGACGGCCGATGAACCGGGATGTTCACTGATATCATTGCGAAAGTCACCGCCGCATAAGGCCCGCTCTTGAAATAGCCCGTGGGTGCCTGACGCCAAATTGCGCCCGTGTAGTGCGATACTCCCAAACGACCAGTCCCATGTTGAAGGAAGCTGATCCCAGCGCCTTATCGGTGCCTCTGCGCCGCAGGCCAGCGAGGTTGAGAAGATCGCATCGACTTGGCGGCGAGTGAGAGCACGTAGCGGGTTATGGCGGTGCACGACAATGATAAGCGCATCGCGAGCGATTTTTAATTCCAGTGGCGGATAGCCATAGCGCTGGGTAAAATTATCGCGTTCGTCTTCGGTCATCGGGCGAGACATGGGGCCCAGCCGCGTCGTACCAGCCGTCAGCGCCGTTGGTGCACTGGCCGAGCCGCCCGCCTGAAACTGCAGGGTTACATCCGGGTAGCGGTTCGTGAGCGTTTCGCCCCAGCGGAGCATCAGGCCCGCCATAGTGTCGGAGCCTACGGCGCCCAACGTACCGCTAACCGGGGATGGCTGCGCCCACGCAAACGGGCTCACCAGCAGTAGCGTCATGGCCACCCAGCGCAGCAAAGTGTGGAGCCTAGGTGGCTGAGCGCCCTGGTCATTCAACGGCGTCTGTGAAAAAGTACGCAGCGAAGTATGTGAAACACTCGATAAGAGAGTATGCAAACGGGTATTCAAACGGGCGTCCTCTTATGATTAACTGAATCCCTTTGATCGTATTGCGATGCAGCAACGGCTTTCGTCAGAGCGCCTGAGCGCGGTGCTGGTAACAAGGGTTACAACAATAAACTGATTAAGCGGCAAATTAATGACTCTTTTGGAAACGGATTTGGACGACGTGCCCGCCCCCAAAGGGCAGCTTACTTTAAAATTAGTGGCCTCACGTCAAGATACCAATCTTTATGGCGATATACCCGGTGGTTGGCTGGTCAATCAAATGGATCAGGCGGCCGAACTGGCGGCCGGGCGTGAAGCAGGCGGGCGCACAGCGACCGTGGCAATTGAAGCCATGGACTTTTTAAGCCCGGTGCGCGTTGGCTCAATGATCAGCGTCTATACCCAGGTGCAAGAGATCGGCCACAGCTCGATTAAGATCGACGTAGAAGTATGGGTGCGTCCGCCTCATGGACAGCGGATTGAAGAGCGCCAAAAAGTCACGGAAGCGCGTTTTGTGATGGTGGCACTAGACGACAACGGTCGTATCCGAGCGGTACATAGCGACTAGTTAGTTTGCCAAACGCCTTTCTTAATGGCGTTATTCAAGAGGCCGTATCGCCGATAGAAAAAGGGCACCAAGTGCGCCCTTTTGTCGTGCTTGCCCCTTACGTGCTGGGCAATGTGTTAAGTATCTGTTTAACAAGCACCCGTTTATTAGGCACCAACGCTATCGCGGCTCTTCAGGTAGGCGTATTCACCCACGTCAGTATACGGACGCAGCACTTTCAGGAACGCTGAGTAAGACTCATAAACCTGACGGGATTCTTCGTCGTTATCTATCTGGTGCTGGATGACTTCCTGTGAGGAAGCATAGAGCGCTTCCATTACATCATCAGGGAAAGTACGTAGCTGGACGCCGTGCTCGTCTACTAATGTTTCGAGCGCCTGGGCATTGCGATAGGCAAATTCGCTGTTCATCGCCATGTTTGATGCCCGCGCCGCTTCGCGAATGACGTCCTGTAGGTCTTCCGGCAGCGCATTCCACGCATCCAGATTGACGGTGCCTTCCAGTACCGCCGTTGGCTCGTTCCACACCGAGGTGTAATAGTAGTCAGCGACTTGATGCAGGCCGAAGGCCATATCGTTGTAGGGGCCTACCCAGTCAGCGGCATCCAGCACGCCGGTTTGCAGCGAGGTGAAAATCTCTGAGCCCGCCATGTTAACGGTGCTGACGCCAATGGCATTCATGGCTTCACCGGCAAGGCCTGGCAAGCGTAACTTCAGCCCCTGCATGTCTGCCAGCGAGTGGATTTCTTTTTTGAACCAGCCGGCCATCTGCGCACCGGTATTCCCTACTGGGAACGGCTTGAGATTGTGTTTGCCATAGATTTCATCCCACAGCTCTTGACCGCCGCCGTGATACAGCCAAGCGTTCATTTCAGTGGTGGTCATGCCGAACGGTACGGCGGTAAAAAACTGCGAAGCCGCCACCTTTCCGCGCCAGTAATAAGAGGCAGAGTGACCCATTTCAGCGGTGCCCGCAGCGACGGCATCAAACACTTCCAGCGCGGGCACTAGCTCGCCTGCGCCGTGAACGCGGATCTGCATGCGGCCATTAGAAAGCTGTTCAACGCGGCGAGCGAAATCGTTCGCGCCAGTACCCAGGGCAGGAAAGTTTTTTGGCCATGAGGTGACCATGTCCCAGGTGTAGGTGTCTTGAGCGCGTGCGCTTGCTGTAGTGACAAAGGGGGCAGCAGCGACACCGGCAGCACCTATGCCGACGGTCTTGAGAAAGTTACGGCGTTGCATGGCGGGTAAGTCTCCGGAAATTATATGATTTTTTTGTCAACACGCAAACGCGCGCAGTGTCCGTCCGCCAGTATGCGCTAAGCGGGTTTTAATCGGCAAGCCATAGAGCGCAACGCTCATTCGTTAACCGTTTAAAGCGGGGTTAGCTTGGCAAAGCCAAGTACCAGCCACTTAACGCCTTCACCGTCAAAGCTGACCTGCACGCGGGCACGGGCACCTTCGCCTTCCGCATTCAGAATCACTCCTTCGCCAAAGACGGGGTGTGCTACTCCTTGGCCGACGTGCAGGCTGGGAATATCGCCGCTGCTTTCGATACTTTGCTGAGCAAAGGAGCTGCGCGAGGCGGTGACCGGGCGTGAAATGTGCCCGCGTAGGCGTACTTCTTCGAGCAGGTGCGGCGGCAGTTCGCGTAAGAAGCGCGAGGGGCGTGGAAAGACTTCTTTGCCGTGCAGGCGGCGGGTTTCGGCGTGGGTCAGATAGAGTTTTTGCATGGCGCGAGTGACACCGACGTAGCATAGCCTGCGCTCCTCTTCGAGCCTGCCCGGCTCTTCAAGCGACATTTTGTGCGGGAACAGGCCTTCCTCGACACCGGCAATAAATACCACGGGGAATTCGAGGCCTTTAGCGGAATGTAGCGTCATTAGCTGTACGCTGTCTTCAAATTCTTCGGCTTCGTGGTCGCCTGCATTGAGGGCGGCTTCTGAAAGAAACGCTTCCAGTGCCGCCATGCCTTCACCCGCTTCGGGCGCTTCGAAAACATCACCTTGGGTAAAGGCGCGGGCAGCCGTGACCAGTTCCTCTAAGTTCTCTACTCGGGCTTGGCCTTTCTCACCGCGCTCACTTTTGTGATGCTCAATCAAGCCGGTATGCACCGTCACATGATCGATAATTTCGTGCAGCGCCATGCCAGCGACATCGTTATCGAGCTGTTCAATCAGGTTGGTGAAGGTTTGCACCGCATTGGCCGCTCGGCCTTTTAGCGAACCATCATTTATTGCATCATGCAGCGCCTGCCACAGCGGAACGCTTTGCTCACGCGCGCGCAGGCGAACAATCTCAACGGTGCGTGTGCCAATGCCGCGAGTAGGCACATTGATCACACGCTCTAATGACGCGTCGTCATCGCGGTTGAGCATCAGGCGTAGGTAAGCCAGGGCGTTTTTGATTTCAAGACGTTCATAAAAGCGATGGCCGCCATAAATACGGTACGGCATGCCTTGGCGAATCAGCGTTTCTTCGAGCAATCGCGACTGGGCATTGGAGCGGTAAAGAATCGCGATGTCACGGCGATTAAAGCCTTCGTCGACCTTCTCTTTGATCGTGTCGACGATATAGCGGGCCTCTTCCAGATCGTTAAACCCGGCGTAGATCGAGATGGGCTCGCCTTCAATGCCGTCAGTCCACAGGTTTTTCCCCATCCGCTCGCTGTTGTTACTGATCAGCGTGTTGGCGGCTTCTAGAATCGCACTGGTGGAGCGATAGTTTTGCTCAAGACGCACGGTATGGGTTTGCGGGAACTCCTGCTCAAAGCGGCTGATATTCTCCACCTTGGCACCACGCCACCCGTAAATTGACTGGTCGTCATCACCGACGGCGGTCATTGGCGTTTTCATACCGGTGAGCAATTTTAGCCAAGCGTACTGCAGAGTGTTGGTATCCTGAAATTCATCTACCAATATGTGACCAAAGCGCTCCTGATAGTGATTTAACAGCGCCGGATTATCGCGCAATAGTTCTAGGCTTCGCAGCAGCAGCTCACCAAAATCGACCAGGCCACCGCGCTCGCAGGTTAGCTGATAGCGCTCATAAAGCTCGACCATCTGCCCCATATAGGCATCGCCATCGACATTAACCTGATGAGGACGCAGCCCTTCTTCCTTACAGCCGGAAATAAAGTGCTGTACTTGGCGGGGCGGATAGCGTTCAACGTCGACCGAATAATCTTTCAGCAGTCGCTTAACCAGGCGCAGCTGATCGTCAGAGTCGATGATTTGGAAGTGCTGCGGCAGCTTTGCGTCTTGCCAGTGGGTGCGCAGCAGACGGTGGGCGATAGAGTGGAAGGTGCCGACCCACACATGGCGCAACGAAATGCCTTGCAACGCCTCAAGACGCGTACGCATCTCTTTAGCGGCTTTATTGGTAAACGTCACCGCTAACAGCGCGTAGGGCGAAAGCCCTTCCGCCTGCATTAACCAGGCAATGCGATGTACCAGCACGCGGGTTTTCCCGGAGCCAGCACCTGCGAGTACCAGCAGGTTGCCTTGAGGGGCGCTCACTGCCTCGCGCTGGGCGGAGTTGAGCTGATCGAGAATCGCCGTGACGTCGTCCATAGTAGCCGCTGCCGGATAAAAAATAGGCGGCCAGTTTAGCACAGCCTATCCACTGGCTGTGTATACAGTGATGGCCGCTTATTTTATTTTAAGCACTAAGACTCTTCAGGAAAGCGCAGAGTGTTGAGGCTCTTCTTGACGGCTTTGAGCTGTTCGGCGAGTTTCGGGCCGCGGGTTTTGGCGACTCCCACGGCGAGCACATCGATTAACACCAGATGAGCAATACGCGAGCTAAGCGGCGTGTAGATCTCGGTGTCCTCGTGGACGTCGATATACAGCGGCAGGCTCACCTCCTCTGCGAGTGGCGAGCCGCTGGGGCACAGGCCAATCACCGTGGCGCCCGCTTCGCGAGCCAAACGAACGCTGGCCACTAACGCCTTGGTTCGCCCTGTTTGTGAAATCGCTACCACTACATCGCCATCGTTTAAGGTTACCGCGGACATGTTCTGCATGTGCGGGTCGGCGTAAGCAGAGGTCGAGATTTGCAGGCGGAAGAACTTGTGCTGAGCATCAAACGCCACTGCGCCAGAAGCACCAAAACCGTAAAACTCCACCCGGTTGGCCATGGCGAGGGCATTAACGGCGCGGCCGAGAGCTTCGTTATCCAACCGGTCGCGAACGGACAGCAGTGTGCCCACGGTTGAATCAAAGATGCTGTGCGAAAATTCGGCCACCGAGTCGCTGTCATTCATGGAAAATTGTGCGAACTGGCTACCGCTGGCCAGCATTTGCGCCATCTGTAGCTTGAAATCCTGAAAGCCGTTGCAGCCCAGCGCCCGGCAAAAGCGCACCACGGTGGGTTCGCTGACCTTCGCTTCGGTGGCTAAATCCACAATGCGCATGTGGATAACCTCTTCTGGGTTGCGCAGTACAAACCGCGCCACTTTCTGCTCGGAGCGGCGAAAGTGCTCCATGCGGCGTCTCATCTCATCGAACAGGGCGCGACTCACATTCAGCTCCTTGGCTCTCCGGCACACTGGATATCTCAGCACGACGGGGCTATCCAGACGTGTTGACATCCAATATGCACTGCGCTGCGTTTGCAGCATTAGATTCGTGCGGCTTAAGTCTTTGCCATAGTATGCCTGACCGATAGCGTAAACGGGGAAGGAAAGCGATATAGAGGTGAGTGTTTAATGTCCGTTAGGCGATTTTTTTTAGATTAGTCATCATTTTGTCAAGTAGGTTATAGTAAGAAGTGAAGTGCTGCACTGCATCGTCTTGGCGATTGTGTGAAGAAAAGCGCTCGCCATGGGTGCAGGTGAACGACAGCATATTCACCTGGAGAAACGTCGATTATGAGAAACGTCGAACGCATCACCTCGGTTAAAAGCGAACTGCTTGATATTTTAATGAGTATGCAGGTGGACGAGCATGCTCAGCGCCAGCGAAGCGCTGCCCAGCGTAGCTTAAGGGCGCGGCGGGGTATTGAGCTGCATCGTGAATTTCAGAAATTATCGCGGGATATCGCCCCCTTGCCCGATGAAGAGCGGCAAGAGAGCGAATTGCACTGAGGCTAGAGTAAGCCCCAGGGCGGTGGCGGCTAAATAAGCCCTGTCACGAAGACAATAACGACGCCTGCGGGCGCTACATAGCGCGCGATGATGTTCCACACGCTGATGCCGGTGGCTGACAGCCCAAGCTCGGCTTCTACGCTTTCGCGTTTAAAGCACCATGCGACAAACACTATGGCGCCGAGGCCGGTTAGCGGCAGCAATACTTTGCTGGTAAAGGTATCCAGGAAGTCAAAAATGTTGAGGCCAAACAGCAGTACGTCGGACCACACATTAAATGACAGCAGCGCCGCGACGCCCAGCAGCCAAACCGCAATACCGCTCACCAGTGTCGCCATTACGCGAGAAAGCGAAGTGCGCTCTTCGAGCATTTCAACGGCCGGCTCAAGCAGCGAAATCGCCGAGGTAAGCGCCGCAAAGGTTAATAGCAGAAAGAACATCAGGCCTAAAATCGTGCCGCCTGCCATATTGCCAAACGCCAGCGGTAGCGTGACAAAGATCAAGCCAGGCCCTTCGCCTGCGCCTAAGCCATTGGCAAAGACGATCGGGAAGATGGCTAATCCCGCCAGTAGGGCGATAGTGGTATCCAGAATAATGACCGTACGCGCGGTGCTGATCAGATTAACGTCTTCACCCAGGTAGGAGCCGTAAGCCATCATAATTCCCATACCTAGCGACAGAGTGAAGAATGCTTGCCCCATCGCAGCCAGCACAACACCGCCCGTTAGCGCACTCCAGTCAGGCCGGAACATAAAGGTCAGCGCCTCGCCAAAATAGCCGCTTGCCACGCCGTAGCCCACCAGTATCAGCATCAGCACAATAAGCGCTGGCATCATGAGGCGGGCTGCGCTTTCCAGCCCTTTCGTTACCCCACGAGCCACAATTCCAACGACTAATAGCATAAAGGCCGAGTGCCAAAGCAATAGCGTGGACGGGCTGGCTAGCATGCCTCCAAACAGCTCACCAATACTGTCGGCATCTTGGCCATTAAAGGTGCCAATCACGGAACCTAGCGTGTAGTTCAACGACCAGCCACCGATGACGCTGTAAAACGATAGAATCAAAAAGGCGGCTAATACACCGCTGGCGCCTACTAATGCCCATGCGGATGATTGGCCGTTCTGTTTAGCTAAATCAGCCATGGTGTTGATGGGGTTTTTTTGGCCGCGCCGGCCAATCATCCATTCCGCCACTAGAATCGGCAGGCCCACTAACGCAACACACGCTAGATAAACCAATACAAACGCCGCGCCGCCGCTTTCGCCCGTCATATACGAGAAACGCCAGATGTTTCCCAGGCCTACCGCTGATCCTGCGGCAGCCAGCACAAAGCCCATACGAGATGACCATTGTGCATGTGCAAGTTTCGCCATACATCACCCATTAAGTCGATTGTTGTGTAAGCACTGAAGGTAAGCAGTAAGTCTGCGCTGAGCGCTAGTTTTCGGAAAATTGAGCCATACCCAGCGCCATTTTCCGAAAGTAACCGCAATTTATCTGATCAATAGCCAGCATGCCAGTTAGCTGACCTAAAAAAGTGGTCTAAAACAGCTGGCTTTGCTTCTCGCCAGCAAAAGGAGCAAGCGGAGGTAGCGGCGTTATTTCTCCCAGTGCGTTATACAACCAACGCGCCAGGTGAGGAGACTCTCGGTTATCCGCAGTATGCACAAATAAGAAAGGGGTTTTCCCCTGACTTATCCACAGCTTTAGGCGG
>NZ_JBQDLQ010000008.1:0-30309 GCF_052095695.1 Halomonas sp. | reverse complement strand
GAAGTAGTCACAATTAATCGTTTTGTCAATATGGCCAATGAAGCGAATCACCGGATAATTTGCCGTGGAAAGCACGTGAAGTGGGAGTTTCGGCTTTTCTTGCTGAGCATGTGCCAAGCCTGGATGGCCATTTGCCGGGGTAGAGAAGACCGGGCGCACGTCGAGCATAACCCGGTTGGCTGAATAAGTTATCAACAGGCGGTTAAGGGCTTTTTCCGCGGCTCCTTTGTGGAAAAACTCAGGGTGGCGTACTTCCACCGCGCAAGGCAAGTGGGCAGGCCAGGCGGCTAGCAACGCTTCAAGCTGAGGTAGCTCTTGAGGGCCAAAATCCCGTGGCAGCTGCACTATCGTAGGCCCCATACGATCGTGAAGCGGCTCAAGCGCGGCCAAGAAGGCCCATGCATCCTCTACGCGCATCAATCGTTGATCATGGGTCACGCTGGCCGGTAGTTTAAAACAGAAGCGAAAGTGGGGCGGCGCTTGGCGGGCCCAAGCGGCAATGGTCGCGGCCTTGGGCGTGCCGCTATAAAACGTGGTGTTGCCCTCAACGCTGGAAAATATCGCGGCATAATCGCTGAGTAACTCTGTTTTAGCATGGCGCGGATAAAGGCTGCCAAGCCAGTCATGATTGGCCCACATCGGCAGGCCAAGGTAAAGAGGGAGTGTCATGAGGCCACTAGCCTTGATGCATTTATAAAGCGTACTAATGTAGCATGGCTTAAATACATTGACGTGATGAATAACTAATCGATAAATAAGGAAACAGCATGACGACTACGCCACGTGTATTAGTACTTAACGGGCCTAATCTTAATTTGCTTGGCACTCGTCAGCCGGAAATTTACGGCGAGGAAACGCTTGCCGACATCATCAACCGTCTACGTACCCAGGCGTTAATGGCCCAATGGGAGCTCACTGCATTGCAGAGTAACCATGAAGGGGAGCTCATCGATGCCATCCATACCGCTCGATTAGACGGCACGCTGGCGATTATTATTAATCCGGCGGCCTACTCGCATACATCGGTAGCGCTATTGGATGCATTAAATACGTTTGATGGAAAAGTTATTGAGGTTCACCTTTCCAATATCCATCAACGCGAGGCGTTCCGTCACCACTCCTATATATCTCAGCGTTCTGACGGCGTTATTGCCGGTTTAGGAAGTTTTGGCTATCAGGCTGCTTTAAGCGCTGTCGTGGCTACTCTAGAAAAATGATTAAGCCGCTGGCTCCATAGCGGATAAACCGGCGTGGAGCCATCTGATAAATAAAGGTTAATTAACGTTTAGGCGTATCTGAGCGGCTTTCTTTTGCATGATAGGCAGATAAACACCCAATAACGTATCCATATCCACCCTGGCAGCATTGGTACTGACGTTAATCGCACCTATCAAGTGGTGCTTGGCGTCGTATGCGGGCACCGCTAAAGAGCGTAAACCTGGGTCAAGCTCTTGGTCTGCGACAGCATAACCTTGCTGTTTAGCGACTATTATCTGGTTTCTTAACTCATCGATATCGGTAATTGTTTTATCGGTATATCTTGTTAAATCAATCTTGGATAAGTAGCTTTCCAGCTCCTCGCTGTCCAGTTGAGCGAGAAGTATGCGGCCTAACGAGGTGTGTGCTGCGGGCAGTCGAGTACCCACTGAAAGCGTAATCGCCATTAAGCGATGCTTTGCAGCTGAGCGTGCTACATAAATCACATCCTCGCCATCCAAAACGCCCAAGGAAGAAGACTCGCCAATTTCGTTTGTAATATCTTCCAAGTACTGTTGTATGACACCGCGATAATTATTGGCAGATAAAAAAGCATAGCCAAGATGCAGCACGCGTGGCGCTAACTCAAAATAGCGCTGCTGTTTACGTACATATCCTAGCGAATGGAGTGTTAACAAAAAACGTCTCGCCTTTGCTCTATTCATTCCTGTTCGTGTCGCTACTTCGCTCAGGGTCATGCGTGGATGTTCAGAGTCAAAGGCACAGATTACCTCTAACCCGCTGGCAAGCGCTGTGACAAAATCCCGGCTCTCGGGACCCAGAATATTTTCATGCATAATTTTTCCTATCCGTTCTGCCAATGCTTTGTATTAATCACTAGCAATACTTTATCGCAATAAAGTTCGTTATGCGAACAGTGAGCAGGCGTTTTAGCTTTTTATATAGGGCTCTCGACACTACTTTGCGCATTGCTTTTAGTCAGGTACTACTAAAGTTGTGTTTTGTGTACAGGACAGAACGAAGTAGTCTCTTTGTATGTAGTGCGAATATATGTGCGTATCGCGAACAAGAATTAATTAATTAATCATAGGAATTTAACACAATGAAAAAAATTTTCAGCGCCACATGTATAGCTGCCTGCAGCGGCGCGTTACTCCTTGCTGCTTCGATTTCAACCGCCAGTGCCGCTGAGTGGCCCACGGGTGATGTGCGTCTGGTCGTGCCTTACGCGCCGGGTGGCACCACAGATGTGCTGTCACGCCGTGTCGCTGATTTGCTCAAGGACGCCTTGGGCACCAACGTCATTGTCGAGAACCGGCCTGGTGCAGGCTCTACCATCGGTACCGGCCGTTTAGCCCGTGGTGGGCGTGATGCTGATCATACGCTTTTAATGGCATCACCGGGCCATACTATTGGTGCTGCAATTTACCCCGATCTTCCTTACGATCCAGTTGAAGATTTTGTATTTATTCAAAATGTTATTGATATTCCCAATGTGATGGTAGTACCTACAAGCAGCCCTTACCAAACAGTGGTGGAGTTCGTTGAAGCCGCACAAGATAAGAACATGGCATTTAGCCATAGCGGTGTAGGCAGCTCGATTCACATGTCGGGTGAGCTGTTTAAAGCGCTGACCGGCTCACAGATGACTGCGGTTCCTTTTGCGGGTAGTGGCGCTGCTTTACCGGCCCTGCTGGGCGGCGATGTAGACGTTTCCTTTGAAAATATGCCAACGGTGTATTCGCATATTAAGTCAGGTGCCTTACGCGCCCTGGCCGTTACGTCTGCAGAGCGCTCGCCTTATCTACCAGACGTACCCACTCTATCTGAAATCGGTGAATACAACCTTGATCAGTTTGTTACCACCGCTTGGTTTGGCTTGATTGCACATAAATCCTTCCCCGAGGAAGGCTATGAGGCCGTGCAGACTGCGTTGGACGAAGTGATGGAGCGCCAGGAGTTTCTTGACTTCGCGGAGCAGCTAGGTGCTCAATCAGGCCAAGCAGAAGGTGAGGCGTTTAAACAGTTTGTGATTGATGATCTTGCACGTTGGGAAGAAGTAGCTCAGCAGGCAGGTATTAGTCAATAACGACACCATGAAATAAGAAGGCGAAGGTTGAAACCAACTTTTCGCCTTCTTTGTTTTCTTTAGCTTGTCCTCTTGGAGAGGCTACCATGTCATCTTCCGGTTTAAGCAACGTGAAACAAATTAAAGATACCTTTGATGTTATTACCGGGGTCATATTACTACTGATCTCATTGGTATTGGCTTTTTATTTGGTGCCTAATTATATTGGGGAGCCATCTATTTTACAAAACCCTATGATGTCACCTAGATGGCTTCCCAATATCGTTAGCTGGCTTATGTTGGCCTTTTCGGTTTTATTGATTATTCAAGGTATTTTAGTTCCGAGTGATGCTGAAAATGACGAAAGAAAAATAGTTAAAGGGCCTTGCCGACGTTTTATTATTATGCTTGTAGCGTTTTTGGTTTATGTCCTCTTGTTTGAGTTATTAGGCGCTATTTTAACCGGTATATTGGCAACGGTTCTGTTGTTCTTGGCTCATCCAGTGCGGGTATGGTGGGCTTATGGTTTTGCGCTTGCATTTCCCGTTGGCGTAACGCTGTTATTTGTCAATGTGATGAATGTACCTCTTCCTTTGATGCCTTATTAACTATTTTTCGTCAGTGTGCAGCCTTGGTGACATATGGAAAATCTTACTGAAGTTTTACAATTATTTTTAAGTATCGATAATTTTATAGCTATCGCTTTAGGCGTCGTTATCGGTGTTACGGTAGGCTCAATACCCGGCCTTACGGCTACAATGGCGGTAGCGCTTGCACTGCCGTTTACATTCTCAATGCAGCCTGTGGCCGCTATTCTTCTGCTGGTAGGTATCTACAAAGGGGGGATGTATGGTGGTTCGATCACGGCCATCTTGATTCGTACGCCAGGCTCTCCTGCATCGGCATGTACGTTGCTGGATGGCTATCCTATGGCTCAGCAAGGGCATGCTAAAAAAGCGTTAAAAGCGGCGCTTTTTTCATCCGTTATTGCCGATTTTATTTCCAATATTGCGCTGATATTTTTCGCTGCTTATCTGGCGAAAATAGCCCTTAACTTCGGTGCGCCAGAGTTCTTTTGGTTAATCTGTTTCTCACTAACCATTATTATTTCTTTGGCAAGTGGCTCTATGGTTAAAGGTCTTTTAGCGGCACTGCTGGGTATTCTGCTGTCTCTGGTAGGTCTTGACTCGGTATTTGGCTCACAGCGCTTAACGTTTGGTAATTATAACTTAATGGATTCTATTTCATTTATTCCGTTACTGATAGGCCTGTTTGCCATACCAGAAATCATCGAATTCTATAGAAAAAAAGCAATACCGCATATTAAAGCTAAAGCAAGCGGCGTGGGTATGACCCTGTCGGAGCTTAAGCGATGCATGAAAAGTATCGTTCGAGGAAGTTTAATTGGTGTCATTATCGGCGCTATTCCGGGTACCGGAGCAACCGCTGCCGCGTTCATTTCCTATGGCGATGCACGACGCCGCTCGCCGAATAAAGCCAATTTTGGTAAAGGCGAAATTGAAGGCGTCGCTGCCGCTGAAGCCGGTAATAACGGCGTGGCAGGTGCAACCTTGATACCGCTGCTTTCATTGGGTATTCCTGGGGATGTGATTACGGCCATTATTTTGGGCGCCTTTATGGTTCATGGTCTTACGCCGGGCCCAATCATGTTCCAGGAAAACCTTTCGCTGATATACGCCCTGTTTTTGGGTATTATGTTCAGCTCCGTAATATTGTTGGTCGTTGGTAATGCAGCGATTAAGTATTTCTCAATAATCGCCGATATTCCCAAATCGATTCTCTTCCCGATCGTGCTGATGTTCTGTGTTTATGGCGCTTATGCTGTTAACAATATGATGTTTGATATATGGCTGATGCTGGCATTTGGCGTAGTGGGCTATCTGTTTAATCGGACAGGTATTCCGGCAGCACCTTTTTTGATCGGCTTTATTCTCGGGCCCATGTTTGAAGACAACCTGAGACGCTCTCTTCTCATCAGCAATGGCGATATGTCGATCTTTTTCCGTGGGCCGATTACCTGGTTCTTTATCGCCATTACGTTTGGATCGATTGCCTTTGCGATATACCGCTTTTTCAAGGATCGGAACGCCAAGCTTATAAGTAGCTAATGAAGCCTGCGTTTTCTTATAACGTAGATTAGCTTCGCTGATAGTGTGATTAATAATAACTAGGAGTGTGTTATGCCAGGGCCGTTAACGGGATTGCGTGTACTCGATTTAAGCCGGGTAATGGCTGGGCCCTGGTGTACGCAAATACTGGCAGATATGGGCGCTGAGGTTATCAAGGTCGAACGCCCGGTACTGGGTGACGATACTCGGCACTGGGGGCCCCCTTGGCTATGCGATAGCGCGGGGCAATCCTCCGGTCAGTCCGCTTATTACCTGTCTGCGAATCGCGGCAAACACTCCATCACGGTGGATCTCAGTGTACCGCAAGGCCAGGCGCTCATCCGGGAGCTGGCGGCTGACAGCGATATATTGGTCGAAAACTTCAAAAGCGGTGGGCTGGCTAATAAGGGGTTGGATTATCCAAGCCTGGAAGCTATTAACCCCGCGCTGATTTACTGCTCTATCACCGGTTTCGGCCAGACAGGGCCGATGGCGCATATGGCGGGCTACGATTATCTCATTCAGGCCCAGGCCGGGTTAATGAGTATTACCGGTGTGCCTGATGAGGCGCCGGGTGCAGGCCCGCAGCGAGTAGGTATGGCAGTCTCTGATTTGACGACGGGGATGAACGCGGTCATTGCTATTTTGGGCGCGCTGCATCACCGCCATCAAACCGGTGAAGGGCAGTACATTGATATGGCGCTGCTGGATGTACAGGTCAGTTGGCTTGCCAACCAGGCGCTCAACTATTTCTGCAGCGGCAACATCCCTAAACGTACCGGTGAATACCATCCTAACTTAGTACCTTACCAGCCCTTTCCGACCGCAGAAGGCGAGAAAGTCATCATCGCTATCGGTAACGACGGTCAGTTCCAACGCTTTTGCCAAGCAGTTGGTCGGCCTGAACTAGCGGCCGATGCGCGCTTTAGCACCAACCCGACACGGGTAAAACATCGTCTAGAGCTCATTCCCCTGCTAGTAGATATCACTCGGCAGCGTACCAGCCATGAATGGATCGCGTTACTGGCTGATATCGCGGTTCCCTGTGGACCGATCCAGAGTATCGACCAGGTTTTTGAGGATCCTCAAGTTCAGGCACGGGGTATGCAAATCGAGCAGGCATCTTCCTATGGCAAGGTGCCAGGCGTCGCTAATCCCATTAAATACTCAAAAACAAAGCTGGAGTACCGCAAAGCGCCGCCGTCGTTAGGTGAGGATACCGTCAATATATTAACCAACGTATTAAATAAAACGCCTGAAGAGATAGAAACGTTACGTCTTCATCAAGCGATTTAATTAAGGATGATATGGTGGGGTGGCGTTAGCCTACCGTGACGCCGCCACATACAAACAGCGTTTGCCCGGTGACAAAACTGCTGCGTGAGTCGCAAAAAAAGCTCACGGCGTTCGCTACGTCTTCTGGCGCGCCCATGCGCTGCAACGGGATATTATCAATAATGCGTTTGGCCCGTTCAGAGTCTGGCGGGTTGTTATCCCAGAAGGCCGTGGTAGCAATAGGGCCAGGCGCTACACAGTTGACCGTAATGCTATCCTGGGCAAGTTCTAACGCCCAGGTTCTGGCCATCGACTGTACTGCTCCCTTAGTGGCACTATAGAGCGTTCGCGCTTCCTTACCCAAGACCACTCGGCTTGCATTAAATACGATACGTCCATTTTTGCTGGCCCGCAGGCTTGGTAATAGTGCCTGGGTGCATATCAATGCTGGGCGCACGTTGAGATGCATCAAGCGGTCAAAATCTTCAAGGCGGGTATCATCGAGCAGGGCAGGTGCCACAATACCCACATTGTTTACCAGACAGCTGATGGCATATTTTTCATTTATTGAGTCCAATACTGCTTTTAACGCTTCTATATCTGATAGATCAACTTGATAAGCATCTTCTTTAAGCGAAGCTATAGTGGGCTCAACGATATCAAGGACGATAACACGATAGCCATCCTGTTGAAGGCGCTGTGAGATGGCCTGCCCAATATTACGAGCGCCTCCGGTTACCACCGCATACGGCGTTGACATATAGGTCTCCCTTTAAAGTTGAAATTTATATATGTAATACCAATTAAAAAAATACTCGCTTAATTAACTATCATCATCACGGATAGAAGATGGGTGGCGGCAAAGAGGCTTTACACTTATTTCCATATAAGGAAAGAGAGGGAGGTTGGCTATAATATCTTGCAGCTCAGCATTATCATCGACATCAAAAATGCTGACATTGGCGTAGCTACCCGCTATCCGCCATAAATGGCGCCACTTTCCCTGGCGCTGTAATTCCTGAGAGTAGGCTTTTTCTTTCGACTTAATCTCAGCGGCTTGCTCGGCCGGCATATCCGGCGGCAGTTTTACGGTCATTTCCACATGAAACAGCATCGTATGTCTCCCTTGGGTTCGCGTTAAAGGGTGTTTTGGCGATTCAGGTAGGCTTGCCGCCATCGCACGATGTTGACCTCGGCAAATAGCTCCGCTTCATGGAAAGGGTCAGCCTTAATGAAGCGTTCAGCTTCTTCGCGACTTTCTAGATCGACTAAATAGAGGCCCCCAGAAGCCGTGGTGCCGTCGTCAGAAAGTTTGGCACCACAGGCCAACAATAGCGTGACGTTGGCGTCTAGATACTCTAAATGAGCCTGGCGCACTTCCAGGCGCAGCGCTTGATGGTCGGGCTTGTCGAACGTTTCGATGAGAAAGGGCATGCGCGAATCCTTTAGTAAGGTTAGTCAGCAGCGCTCTTTAGGCGCCAAGATAGCCCCAGATCATTACCGCGCTGGCATAGATGATTCCCAGATAAATCAGGATCAGCACCATATAGCCCATCACATCGCGTAACTTCAAGCCTGAGATAGCCAGTACCGGGAGAATCCAAAACGGCTGAACCATGTTGGTCCACTGATCGCCTATTTGCACGGCCAGTGCTGTCGCTGCCAGGGAAGCACCCAGCTCGGTGGCCGCTTGCACCATAACTGGGCCTTGAACCGCCCACTGACCGCCACCGGAGGGGGCTAGTAGGTTGATAATGCCGCCGCTGATAAACGACCAGATAGGCAGCGTTTGTGCGCTGGAGATATCCACAAAGATATTAGCGAATGACACCACTAAGCCTGAGCCGACCAGAATACCCATGATCCCCGCGTAAAAAGGATATTGCACGATGATGCCGGAAACGATGCGCACCCCGTCTGCCAAGGCGGCTAGGTAATGGGCCGGCGACGCAAACAGCAGTATGCCGAGGAAAAGGAAAGCGAAGTTGACCGTATTAAGATTTAGCGAACCGCCATCAAACGCATACAGCGCGATATACAGCATACCCAGCAAGCCAATACCGATGCCCACCCATCTGCTGTGATTCATGCGCTCAGCAACGGTGGCTTTTTCGCCTGTAGCAAGAGGGGCTTCGGAGGGTTTAGCGACGGAGCTTTGATCGATTTCAACAATGTCTGCAGCTTTTTTAGGATGTAGCCAAGCATTGAAAAAGGGCAGAGAGAGAAGAATAAAGGCGCTGGTAATCAAAAGAATAGGTGAGAAGATTGTTTCGCTTAGCGGTATCAGCCCGATGGTGTCCTGAAGGAAGTGCCCTTCAGTGGCAATCAGCAGCGGCACGCTACCCGACAGGCCAATGCCATAAAGCGCAAAGCCTGAGTACGCAGCGGCAATCACCAGAGGGTAGTGCAGCCCTTTTACGTTCAGTGCCAGCTTCTGAGCAACGATTCCGCCGATCACCAGCCCAAACCCCCAGTTCAACCAGCTCCCGATACCGCCTACCAGGGTCGCGACAACAATCGCCATAAAGGGTGTTTTAACACGCGCAGCGATACGGTTGAGGGCACCGTCTACTAACGGCGTTTTGGCCAGAATATAGCCCGCTAAAAGGATAACTGTCATCTGCATGCTAAACGCAAGCAGGTCCCAGAAGCCGTTGCCCCAATAACGCACCGCATCCAATGGGCTGGTGCCCTGCATCAACACGGCTAATAGCATGGTCAGCACGGTCAGCAGTATGGCAATGACCAGAGGGTCAGGCATGTAGCGATTAACGAGCCGGGTGAAGAAGTTGGCCAGCGCATTCATTGATAAAGACCTCTATTGTCGGCATATTCGACATTGTCTATTATGTGCGCATAGCGCACATAAGTTCGTTTTATGGCGTCATAGTTAACCCGCTTATGATTTTATTCAATGCGACGTTTGTCTAAGCCTAGCGACAAAGCTCATTAGACGCCGTGAAGGGAGCAAAGCGAATGCAACAAGATTCATTGCAAGCCGTTGTGGTGGGGGCCGGCACGATGGGCACCACGCTAGCGAAGTTAATGGCCGCGCAGGGTGTTCACGTGGTGGTGGTGGATACTAACCCGCAGGTGCTGGAAGCCAGCCGGCTGAGCATGGGGGCGTGCGCTGCCGACGCCTGTTTCACGACTCAGTTGAAAACGAATCAGGCCCCAGATTTTGTGATCGAAAGTGTGACCGAGAATATCGCCATCAAGCAGAAGGTCGTGGCCCAAATCGAGGCCAGCGTGGCCGACACCACGATCATCATGACCAATACTTCGGGTATTCCTATCGATGATATCGGAAGTAGCCTGCGCCTACCGCAACGTTTTCTAGGTACGCACTTCTTTAATCCGGCAGACATTGTTCCTACCGTAGAAGTGGTCCCCGGTAGCCATACGGCGGCTACGGTCGTGGAGACGGCGTGTCGCTGGCTAAAACAGTTGGGAAAACGCCCGGCGGTACTCAATACCTGCGTGCCTGGGTTTGTCGCCAACCGAATTCAGCACGCCATCATGCGTGAATGCCTCTCGCTATTAGAGAAAGGCGTGGTAGAGGCCGAGGCGCTGGATGATATCGTGCAGTATTCCATCGGCGTACGCATGGCGCTGAATGGCCCGCTATGCCAGCGCGATCTAAACGGGCTAGATATTCACCTGAATATCGCTCGCTACCTTTACCCGGATCTTGATGCGCGTGATGAACCTGCCGCACTGCTTGAAGATTACGTTGCCCGGGGGCGTTTAGGCGCCAAGGCAGGGCACGGTTTCTACTGCTGGAGTGAGGAGTCTAGGGCGCAGCATCAGGCTCAGGAGCGGGAGAGCTTGCAACGTATTATTGCCATTGCCACACAACATGAGCAAAAAGGAGAATCATGAATCAGCCACGATGGAAACAGCGCCCTAAAGGCAGTAACTGGGGTGATTTCGGGCCCGATGATCAGCTAGGCCGGGTCAATCTGATTGGGCCAGAACAGGTGCTTAAGGGCGTTAAGGAAGTGCTTGAGGGCGTAACGTTCTGCCTGTCACTGCCGTTAGACATTCCTGGTGGCAAGGTGCTGAATCCTCGCCGCTCACCGCCAAAGCTGTCCCCCACGTTGCTCGGTGATGACCAGTACATCAACTTTTCTCTCGCCACTCATAGCCCAGAGTTACAGGACGTTATTAGTGACGACCAGGTTCAGCTCTCGCTGCAGTACTCCACACAGTGGGACTCGCTTGCCCATGTGGGCGCTCTGTTCGATGGCGATAATGACGGGCAGCCAGAGCGTCGCTATTACAACGGCTATTTGGCTGACCAGGACGTGCTCAATTTGAGTCAGCAGCCCCATCAACAGCATGACTCCTATGCCCAGCGTTTGGGCGTTGAAAATATGGCCATGCATGGTATGCAAGGCCGGGCCGTATTGGTTGATTTGGTTCGTGTGTTTGGCATGGGAAGAACGCTGGTAGGTCATGCGGCACTGATGGTGGCACTGGAGCAACTGAACGTGGTGATTGAGCGTGGCGATATGCTGGTATTGCGCACGGGCTTCGCAGAGGCATTGTTGGATATGCAAGGCAAGCCGCAGCCGGACGTGCTGAAAAATACTGGCGCCGTGCTCGACGGCAGCGATCAGGCCCTGCTGAAGTGGATCACCGACAGTGGCATTTCGGCCATCTGCGCTGATAATTACGCGGTAGAAAACATGGATCGCGAATTGGAGCCTGGCTGCTGCTCCAAGCTTCCCTTGCACCACCACTGCTTATTCAAGCTCGGCTTGCCGCTGGCGGAGCTGTGGTATCTGAAGGACTTAGCGCAATGGCTGCATAGCCGTGAACGTAATCGGTTCTTACTGACAGCGCCACCGCTGCGCTTACCCGGCGCGATAGGTTCACCGGTCACGCCGGTGGCTAGCGTATAGTGAAATAATAGCGGGGCTGGATATATGAAGCGGAAAGAGTTGTAACTTATTTTCTTATGTTGAATGTAACGTTAATTGTTTATTGGTTTCATCCTACAACGGTGAGTGGTCAGAATGTTAGTAATTCTACCAGCGTCAACAGCCCAATGACCATCTTCAGCGCTAAGAGCACTGCCGTTGGGGAGCCAATGACCATGGCCGCCACGGGATAGCCAACAAAGCCACTGTTGGAAGCAGCCATACCGAGTGCCTGCATGGCACTGATGTTAAGTAGCTGAGCTTGAAAATCTCTTTCAGAGGTTGCTGGGTTAACGCACGAATCACAAGCGCGGGCAGCGTGCAGTACAGCACAAATACGCCGCCCCCCTGCATCTGCTCGTACTGAATAATGCCGCTCCATCTGAGCGCGTTTTGGCGACGGCCTGATCGGCGGCGTTTAAAAGCTTGGTATGGGCGGGTATATAGACGGCATCAAATACTCAGTGCTGGTTGCCGAGCCCTGATGTGTCGATAGGACATCCAGGGTGATTGATATGGCCAATGGGCGAGCAGTTAACTACGCCCTGCCAGTTAGGCAGCCCTTGTTGGGCTTGTGCTTGCGTGATGCACGTTGTATTAATGCCCATGGTGCTCAGGTCGCGACTGAGGTTCTGCGCGCGCGTCGTATCGCGTTCAAGAATATACAGATGGCTAACAGCGAGCTCACCCAAGGCGCAGGCCACCGTGCGGCCAACACCGCCAGCGCCAATCAGTAGCACCTCGCCTGCGGGTGATTGCCAAAAGAGTGGCGGTAGGCGCTGATAAAACCGGTGTAATCGGTGTTTTCGGCGCGCAGTCCCTCTGCATCGAACAGCAACGTATTGGTAGTGCTAACTCGGAGCACGCCTTCGCCGACCAGTCCGAGCTTGATCATGATGCGCGCTCATCTGTGGTGTAGCGTGTCGGGGCCGTCGCCATCCCTATGCGCGGTTAGCGTTTCTGCCTCAAGGCGCTGCTGGGCCGTTACGCGTACAAAGGCATTGGGGGCGCCCAATCCTTGATAGCCGTCACGCTGTACCAGCTCAAAGAAAAATGCCTGGTGGGCAGGTTGCTCCACATACAGTTGATGGAATTCGCCGCTGTCGTCCTGATCAAACAGAATATGGTGATCCTGCATCCACGCCTGGGTCTGCGCGGGTAAATCAAAGCGGGCCGCCAGATCGCGGTAGTAGTTACCGGGAATGGGCAGCATCGGTGTACCCGCCTGCTGCAGCGCGGCGCTGGTGGCACGCACTGACTCCGTGCGCAGGGCAACATGATGGATCCCCGAGCCACCATACTGGCGCACAAACCGGTTGCTGGCGGTATTGGGGGAGGCACTGGCGTTAAGCGCCAGACGAAAACGGCCATTATAGTTTTGCAGTACCTGGCTTTGAATCAGCCCACGCGGGTCGGTGACATCGAAGGAGGGAGTGATTTCCAGCTGGAAAATAGCGCGGTACTGCAGCATCAGCGAGAGATAATCGTGATAGGAGAGCGCGACGCTGATGTGGTCGATATCGACCAGTGCCCCGTTAGGTACGGGTTGCACATCCACCGGGAACTCACGGTCCCAGGTGCGGCTTAGCTGTGAATCGTCAATGATGTAGGAGAGGCTGCCGTCGACATTGCGCAGTGCGCTCATGCGGTGGCTGGCGCCCACCTCTTCAGGCTCGACGATATCGTAACCGAGCTTGTCCGCCCGCTTGAAGGCTTCGTAGGCGTTGCTCACCTTCAGGCCAATAGCAGTAATCGCCGTGGCCTCGCGCCCCGGCACACGGCCCGTGAAACTCGCCTCGGTGTTCAGCACCAGGTTAACGTCACCCGCGGCCCAGCGCTCCGCATTGAGCGTGTGATGACGCCCGACACATGCCATACCCAGTGCGCTGAGCAGCTCGCGTAGGCGTTGCAAATCCTCAGGATCAACGGCAATTTCAAGAAACGCGACCGACTCAATGGGCTGGGGAGCGGGAATGCCGCTGTCGTCCTGCATGCTGCGCAGTAAATGGTAAGAGCGTAGTCCATCGCGTGCCGTCTGGTCACTGTGGCCCATGCGGAACACATCATTAAAAATTTCGTGAGACAGCGGGCCGTCGTAACGCGTCTCCTGCAACATGCCCATGAACTTATCCATTTGCAGCTCGCCTTGACCTGGGAAGCAGCGGTAGTGGCGGCTCCACGACAGATGATCCATCGAGAGGCGCGGCGCATCGGCGGTTTGCACCAGGAAGATGCGGTCGCCCGGAATACGTCCGATGGTCCCCAGCTCCGTCTGGCGCGAGAAGATATGGAACGTATCCAGCACTAAGCCAACACTAGGGTGAGCGGCGCGGCGCACGACTTCCCAACTATCGCGGTAGTCGTGAATATGGCGACCCCAGGCCAGTGCTTCATAGGCGACACGCAGATGTCGCCGTGCGGCACGCTCGCCTAGTTCATAATAGTCATCGGCAGCGCGGCTTAAGCCTGGTAGCGAGTCGGGGTGGACGGTACTGCACGCCATGAGCAGATCCGTGCCAAGTTCTTCCATCAGGTCAAACTTATGCTCAGCGCGGTCAAATGCCCGCTCACGTGCGCGCCCTTGAAGACCTTCAAAATCGCGAAACGGTTGTAGCGTGACCAGCTTTAGGCCACGTGAGCGAATCAGCTCACCCGCCTCGCGTGGGGTGCCAGTAAACGCGGTTAAGTCGTTTTCAAACAGCTCCAGTCCCTCAAAACCAGCCTGGGCGATGGCATCTACCTTCTCTTCCAGCGAGCCGCTTAGGCAAACCGTGGCAATGGACGAGTACATGGCATCACGCTCCTTAGTGAGTAATATCAGTATGCATATTGCTTTGAGAAATAAGAAAAGGAAGTTTTATATATTAGTGATCAATTTATTGTTGGTTATAAGTGTTCGGTTAAATAAATCACCATGACTGTGAGTTTTGATTTTTCAAAGCCATAATATATATCTCTTGTGTGCGGTTGATATGTTCATACAGTGTTTGTTCAAACGCCAAAATTTGATTACTCCTTAAATGATCAATCATTTTCTGATGCTCTATAAAACTAATTTCCCTCAATTTACTTTGAGGTGAAGTGATGGAGAATCGTAAAGCCGCTATGCGGCTATTGACCAAAGTAAATGCACTATTAAGATATTTATTATCACAGTATTCGAAAAATATTTGGTGATATTCATTATCACATTTCGAATATTCGAAAGCGTTATTGTTCTCCATTGCGACATGCATTTTTTGAGTAATATGCGTTAGTGATTTCGCTAGTTTCATTGGTTTGTTATAAAAGCTACGTTTTGCTGCTTGTAGCTCTACCATAAATCGAAAGTCGCAAATATCGATTACGTCTGCATTGCTTGGTTTAAAAACGAAACTGCCACGCTTAGGCTTCACAATAACAAGACCGATTGTTTGCAGCCTTGCTAGGGCGTCTCTTATAGGGGTTCTGCTGACACCAAATTGCAAAGAAAGCGCTTTTTCAGCGATTTTCTCACCCAATGCAAAATCACCATTAATAATAGCTGCTTGTAGCCGCTCAGTAACTATGTCGGTTAATGATTGAACGGACCCAATATGGAGTTTTTGTCTCATTATGAGTACCTACTTTTTTGAGCTTTTTGATACTTGCGCAGCAGGCCGAATAATGAGGGGAGCAACCATATGGAAATTGTAACCACACCAAGTGTTGCAGCGATTGGACGCGAGAAGAAATCCAGGAAGTTGCCATCGCTTTTTATAAGCGAGGTAACTAAATTGCTCTCAAGCATTGGTCCCATGACGATGCCTAAAATGACAGGTGCAATAGGCAAGCCATTTTCTTCCATAACGTAAGCTAGTAGCCCCAGTACGATCATGATGACAATTCCTGTATAGGTATTATCAATAGCATAAGAGCCTGCAATAGCAAAAATTAAAATAAAAGGAATTAAAATTGATTTTTTGACCTGTAACAGGCGCCGAGAAGCAAATATGGCCACTAAGCCAAGAGGAATGATTAATAAATTCGCCACTAAGAAAGTTATAAAAACGGCTGTTACTTCTACGCCTTTAGTGATGAATATCAACGGGCCGGGGTTTAGCCCCTTAGCATAAAGAACGCCTATGACAATCGCCGTAATTGAATCCCCAGGGATGCCGAAGACCATCGCGGGAACATAAGCACCAGACAGTGCAGAATTGTTAGCAGAGCAAGCGTCGACTAATCCTTCATCGTGGCCTGAGCCATATTTTTCAGGATGCCGAGACATTTTTTTAGACACGGCGTATGAAATCCAGCTAGCAATATCTGAACCAGCTCCGGGCAAAATGCCGACGGCATTGCCGATGACAGAGCCGCGTAGGACGTTGGTCTTATACTTATATAGCGTACTGCCTAATCCTGAAAAGAGTGAGCGCATACTAACGTGTACAGGTGCTTTTTCGCTTGTATCTTTATGAACAAGGGTGCGGATAATTTCGGGAATGGCAAACATACCAATGAGCGCAGGGACAAAGGCAACGCCTGAAAGTATGGCATCAACGCCAAAAACAAAGCGAGGGTGCCCGGCGCTTGAGTCTAAGCCAATGGTAGCAATAAAAAGCCCTATGCCCAGTGACAGTAAGCTTTTTAACACTGAGCCCGTGCCTAACATCACCGCAGCTGACAGTCCGAGCAGCGCGAGCCAAAAGTACTCTGTGGAGGTAAAATTTAGCGATACTAAAGCAAGCTTCGGCGCCATGAACATAAGTACTAACGATCCAAAGATACCACCAAAAGCACCACAGAAGACCGATATCCCTAATGCTTGTCCAACCTTGCCTTTCACTGCAAGCCCATTCATATCACTGACATATGCAGCCGATGCGGCCGTGCCAGGAATTCTCAGCAAGGCGGTGGGAATGTCAGATGCAAAAATCGCCATTGCCGCTGTCGTAACGATCGCGGCGATGGCAGGTACTGGGTCCATAAAAAAAGTGATGGGCACCAAAATTGCGGTCGCCATTGTGGCAGAAAGGCCAGGAATAGCACCCACAAAAAGGCCAAAAAGCGCGCTAGCAAAAATAACGCTTAGTGTCGTGTAATTAAATACTAAGGGTAGTGCTCCCACAATATTATCAATCATGTTACCTATCCCCTAGATAAAAGGTCCTGATGGAAGCGGAACGCGTAATTGATGCGAAAGTAAATAATAAACCAGCATCACAAAGGCCACGGCGCACCCAAGAATAAGTGGTTTACGATGCCCTTCTAGCCATAATAAAGTTGTGGCCAATACAACACCCCCTAACACAAAGCCAATTTCTTCAATCCAGAATGCGAACAGCATACTGCCTACTATGACGACTAAAGAGCTAAGGATTCGTTTTTTCTTTAACCACCCTTTATTTACGGTTAGTAAAGAAGTTTTTTTCCTTGCTTTGAAATATTTAATAGCTATTAAAACACCCCCCAAAAAAAAGCCACTACCAATGATGGTTGGGAAAGTAGAGGGGCCTACCATTTGGCCAGGCATGCCAGGAAAGGTGTTAGCATGAAAAATAATTAACAAGCCAGCAAGAATAAATACTGCCCCTAGTATTGCCTCATTGAGTCGCATGTTTTTATTACCTACAATGAAAAAAGGATACATTAAATTTAATGTATCCTTTTGATGTTATTTTACAATGCCCAAAGACTCTAAGGTTTCACCTATGCTGTGGTCAGAATTTTTCATAAACTCTAAGAAGTCTTCACCTGCCAGCCATAATGTTTCATAGCCCCGGTTTTCCATAAATTCTAAATAAGCAGGATCGTTCACCAAAGCACTTATACTCTCTTGTAGTGTTGCAATGATCGCCTCATCAACCCCGGCGGGTGCCACTAAACCGCGCCAAGAGCCAAAAGACCAAACCTCCCCCGTCGCCTCTTCGAGCGTAGGCAGTTCTGGTGCGGCCGGAGATCTTTCTGTATTAAGCAGCACGAGTGGCTTAATGAGACCGGCATCCATCAAGGCACGTGCCTCAGGCATTGAAGCGGCGGCAAAGTCGACTCCGCCTGCTGCAAGGTCTTGGAGACCAGGTGCGGCTCCTTCCGAGGGTACCCAGGCAACCTTATCGGCGGGTATCTCCGTCGCCAGTAGCATTCCTGCAGCCGCAATATGGTTCACGCCTCCCTGCGCCGACCCGCTGGCCTTTAGCTCACGGTGGCTGGATGAACGGATAGTACTTAATAAATCTTCAATACTTTCATAGTCGCTCCTTGAGGAGACAAAAATAGCGACAGGGTCGGCGTTGTAAAGTCCGATAGGTGAAAAGTCTTTATAGCTAATCTCTGTCAGGCCTTGATAATGCATGCCACCGATTTCTAGCGTGGCGACACCAATGGTGTAGCCATCGGCTTCTGCATTGGCGATGGCTAAGTGCCCTATAACGCCTGATCCACCGGTACGGTTAATGACCGGGATGGGAACACCAAGACTTTCTTCAAGTAAGACGGCAATCATGCGTGCCGTCGCATCCGTACCACCGCCCGCACCCCAAGGAACAATCAGATTGATCGGTTTATCAGGCCAACTATCAGCATGCAGAGGTGATGACGCAAGGATCATCAATGAGGCGAAGCTAAGTACTTTGCATAGGCGGCTTTTTTTTAAATGAGTCATCACGTGCTCTCACGTTGTTATTGAGTCTTGTTGTATGTAACACGCAACACTTCAGTTTAAAAGGCTATACACGTCAAGTATTAATACGATTTATCGTATTACCAAAAAGTATTGTTTGTATAGTAACAGCATGATTTTAATGATTAATTATATTTTTTAAAATTTTCAATGAGCAGTTCTGATCGATCAATCTGAAATGTATTGAATGTTACATACAATAAAAAAATGCTTTTTGGCAGATGACGACTCCCCCTTCCAAACCGAGGCGCGCATGCGTATATGCGCAGTGATCGCTCCTATCGTTTGACGAACTCTCTCTGCGGCTTCGTAAAATTTTTCCTTGACGGGATCCTCTCTTATTGTTGTATGTTGTATGTTAGATGTAACGTACTACAAAAAATAAAATAGGGTGCCCTAACGAGCACCTGTTTCGGATGTGGAGGAGCTATGTCCAAAGTCATTGGTCTGATTTTCCGCGCAGTCGACGCCGCGCTAGTGGTGCTACTCATCGGTATGACGGGAATGGTCTTTTTGAACATTGTGCTGCGCTACGGCTTTGGGTCAGGCATCGATGTCTCTAATGAGCTTTCACGCTTCTTCTTTGTTTGGCTGATTTTTTTGGGGGCTATTGCCGCGATGCATCGAAATATGCACATCGGCTTCGATTTAGCGGTAATGCTGGCGCCGCCACCATTGCGCAGAGTGATGTTGGGATTGGCCAATGGGCTGGTTGTTGCGGTATGTGGGCTGCTCATGATGGGAACGATTCAGCAGTTCAATATTAATGCCACTAATATCGCGCCAGTGACGCGCCTGCCGATGATTTGGGTTTTCGGTGCAGTGATTCCGATGTCCGGAGTGATCGGGCTGATTGCCGCTATTCGTATGATGGGCTATGCCACCGGACGTCTGACCGATTTGCCACGTGCCGGTGGGGGAGCACCATGATTCTAGGAATTTTCGTTGGAACCTTGGCCGCTACGCTCGCACTGGGCGTTCCCGTTGCTTTCGCGTTATTGATATGTGCCGCAATGATGGGGTTGGCGTTGGGGCTTTTTGATCCGCAAATCATTTCGCAGCAGTTAGTGCTGGGCGCCGATAACTTTTCACTGTTGGCGATCCCTTTCTTTTTGTTAGCCGGCGAGTTAATGAACGCAGGGGGAATGTCTAAACGGATCATCGCCTTCGCAATTGCTTTCGTGGGCCATTTTCGTGGTGGCTTAGGCATCGTGGCGATCTTTGCGGCCATCATTCTCGCCTCATTGTCGGGCTCCGCTGCTGCTGATACGGCGGCTTTAATCGCCATCATGCTGCCCATGATGCGCGCCTCCGGCCACAATGAGGCACGCTCTGTTGGGCTTTTGTCGGCAGGTGGCGTTATCGCACCGATTATCCCGCCCTCCATCGCCTACATCATCTTTGCGGTAGCAACGAACCTTTCGATTACACAGCTTTTCCTGGCGGGCATTGTGCCGGGCATCCTTATGGGCCTAGGTGCGATGGTGGCTTGGCTCATTGTGGCGCGACGCGACAATGTTGAACCATTGCCGCGTCAGGGCTGGGGTGTGCGTCTGCGCGAGACGCGCAAAGCCACCTGGTCGCTGGGCATGCCCGTCATCATCTTGGGTGGTATCCGGTTTGGCATTGTTACCCCCACTGAGGCGGCTGTGATCGCTGCCGTTTATGCCATCTTCGTCGGTATGGCCATTCACCGTGAGTTAAAGGTGAGCCAGCTATTTGAGGTCTTCCGTAATGCGGCACTTACCACCGCCGTGGTGATGCTGTTGGCCGCCGCGGCGCTGGCAACCGCTTGGTTTATCACCATTGCTGATTTATCGGGCCTAGTGCTGGAACTGGTGGGCCCTCTGGTGGAATCACCACGCTTGCTGCTGATTGTGATCATGATCGTCGTATTACTGGTCGGCACGATGTTGGACATGGGTCCAACGATTCTTATTTTGGCGCCTGTACTACTGCCGGTCGTCGTTGAGGCGGGGGTTAATCCCATTTACTTCGGTGTGATTTTTGTAGTCAACACCGCCATAGGCCTCGTTACACCTCCCGTCGGTATCGTACTCAGCGTTGCGTCGGGGGTGTCTGGCGTGCCGCTGCACCGGGTGGCGAAAGGGGCTGCGCCTTTCTTAATCGCGCAAGTCATCGTGCTGGCACTGCTAATCGCTTTTCCACAGATCGTGCTTTGGCCACTGGAGTGGCTGTCTTGATGACATCGCTAATACAACCCATAAACCCGCTAGCAAAAATAATCAATAAAGAGAGCACTATGATGAAAAAACTGATTTTTTTAGCCTCCACCGCACTGGCAAGCATGACGGTGCTAACACCTGCCATGGCACAAGAGTTCGGTAACCATACCTTCCGTGTATCCAACGGCGCGGCGCAAGACCACCCGGTGGCTACTGGCATTGAGGCTATGTCCTCTTGCTTGCAAGAAGGTTCGGGTGGGTCGATGAAACTGCGTGCCTTCTATTCAGGCCAGTTGGGTGATGATGCGCAAGCGACGCAGTCTGTGCGATCAGGCTCTATCGATATGGTGGTCGCTGGGGCTGATGCGTTGGCCGGGATTGAGCCAGCGATGGGCGTTTTTAGCCTACCCTTCCTGTTTGCTAACTTCGACGAAGTTGATCGTGTCATGACTGGTGCCTACGCCGATGATTTGAAAGAAAAAATGCTCGGGCATCAGCTAGTAATGCTATCCATTTGGGAAAATGGTTTCCGCCATGCCACCAACTCTGTACACCCCATCGAGAGCGTTGCAGATTTTGAGGGGCTAAATATCCGCGTGATTCAAAACCCTATCTATCTTGCGACCTTCCGCGCGCTGGGCGCCAATCCGGTGCCCATGTCTTTCGGGGAAGTCTTCACCGCGCTGGAAACAGGTGCGATCGATGGTATGGAGAATCCATTGTCGCTGATTCAGTCACAGCGTTTTTACGAAGTACAGGACTACGCCACGTTGACCCAGCACGCCTATTCGCCATTGCCGGTGTTGATCTCAGAACGTAAATGGAACGGTTTGAATGAGGCCGAGCAAACACTGATGCGTGACTGTGCTGTCTCTGCGCGTGAGCCGCAGGTTGTCCGCGCCCGTGAAGCCGTGGGCGAAGCCCGTGTTGCGTTGGAATCAGAAGGCATGGCGTTTACCGAGCTAAGTGATGACGCCATGGCCGAACTGCGCGATACCGTTGAGCTGGTGTATCAGTCCAGTCGTGACAGTTTGGGTGGTGACAATATTGACCAGTTAATGGAACAGCTGAATACGATTCGGTCAGGTAACTGATGCAGGAGAAAATGATGGTTCAACCCACTGTGCTCATTACAGGAGCTGCCGCAGGTATTGGTCGTGCTATTGCCAACCGACTTATTGCACGCGGCGCCAGAGTGTTGCTGTGGGATATATCTGCCATCGCTTTGCAGCAGGCTTGTGCCGAGTTAGGCGATGCGGCACGGGGAGAGGTCGTCGATATTGCGGACGCGGCGGCCATCGCCTCAGCCGACCTAGCAACATGGCGGCCCACGCACCTAGTGAATAATGCGGGAATTTTGGGCCAACATCGCGATTGGCTTGATCTGGATGCGAGCGAAATTGAACGCTTGTTACGCATCAACGTAACCGGACCGATGCTAGTGACAAAGGCCTTTCTAAACGCGCGGACTGCGGATGCGCCTGGTGCGATTGTCAACATGGCCTCCATTGCAGGCGAGAACGGTGGTGCACCTGGCTTCGCCACTTATGGTGCATCTAAAGGCGCGCTGTTGGCACTGACACGTGCCATGTCGCGTGACTTGGCCCCCGGCATCCGGGTCAATGCATTAGCGCCTGGCATCATTCAAACAGCTATGCAGACGGGCGCCCCAGGCGGTGCAGCGAGCGCCGAGGCAATACCGTTGGGGCGCCCTGGGAGTGCCGAAGAGGTGGCCGCCGCTGCGGAATGGCTGCTACTGGATGCCCCTTATGCCACTGGCGAGGTGCTGCGCATTGCCGGAGGGCGGCGCTAGCACACTGGCAGATTTATACCAGGATACTCTTACTAAAGAAGGTGCTCCAATGACTGAAAAAATGCCTACTAATCAGGCCGCTATCCTTAGATCCTTGATTGCCAAGGGCGAGATTGTCGCCGCACCTGGCGCTCCCGACTCGTTGTCGGCGCGCTTGATTGAGCGTGCCAGCTTTCCCGCTATCTATATGACGGGCTTTGGTGCTACCGCCAGCCGCCTGGGCATGCCCGATATTGGACTTTTAACCCAGACTGAGATGACCGAGCACGCCCGTAATATGGCACGTGCTGTCAATATCCCCATCATCGCCGATGCCGATACTGGCTATGGCGGGCCCAACAATATTTACCGCACCGTGCAGGAATACCTGCAAGCCAGCGTCGCCGCGATCCATCTTGAAGATCAAGAAGCGCCTAAGCGGTGCGGTCAGCGCGCGGGTGTCCGTTTAATGGATGCCGAAGCCAATGTGCGCCGCTTAAAAGGTGCCATCGCTGCACGCGGTCGCCAAGATATGCTGATCATTGGTCGCACTGATGCGATGCCTGCCGCCGGCGCCAAGGAGGCGATTCGCCGGGCGAAAATGTATCAGGATGCCGGTGTCGACCTGGTGTTTGTTGATGGCATTAAAACCATCGCTGAAATTGAGGCCGTCGCCAAATCTGTCGAAGGGCCTAAAGTCGTGTCGATCGTGGATGGTAACGAAACAGTCAAGCTGAACCAGGCGACACTGCAGGAAATGGGGTTCTCGGTCGTTTTCTATGCCGTCACCCTACTGTTTACCGCAAGCAAGGCCATGGAGAACGCGCTGGTACGCCTGCGCGAGGATGGCACCCCTGCGAATGTTGGTGATCAGCATAGCTACAGCCAGTTCACTGACATCGTCAATCAAGACTTCTTCAACACCTTTGATGACCAGCACGGAGCACGCTCATGAGCCCCAAGATTGTTGTTACCGATTTTGAATTTCCCGATTTAGTACCGGAACGAACAGTTATTGAAGCGGCAGGCTTTCAGTTAATCGAAGCGCAGTGCAAAACAGAAGCCGAAGCCATCGCGGCCTGCATTGATGCGGACGCCATCATTAACCAATACTGCCAATTAACGGCGGGAGTCATCGGCAAGCTAAAACGTTGCAAGGTTATCTCGCGTTACGGCATTGGGCTCAACACGATTGATGTACCACGAGCCACCGAGTCTGGAATTTATGTTGCCAACGTGCCAGACGGCTCATTAGAAGAAGTATCGGATCACGCCATTGCCCTCATGATGGCGCTAAAACGAGGGATTGGTGTTTATGATCGAGCCTTAAGGGCAGGTACATGGGACTACACCGTTGCTAAGCCACTGTCACGGCTACGCGGACAGACATTAGGCTTTCTTAGCTTTGGACAGATTGCTCAGCGTATGGCCCATAAGATGTCGAATTTTGGTCTCCAAATGATTGCGCATGACCCTTACGCTGATGCTGCCGTGGCGAAGTCAGCAGGTGTTGAGTTAGTAACCTACGACAGGTTAATTGCCGAATCCGATATTTTGTCGGTGCATGTGCCACTGACCGATGAAACCCAGCACATGATTTCGGACGAGCAGTTTGCAGCGATGAAGTCCACGGCATTAGTGTTAAACACTGCCCGAGGCCCCGTGGTGGACGAGGATGCACTGGTGCGCGCACTGAAAGGCGGCCAAATTGCAGGCGCAGGGCTTGATGTGTTTGAAGCCGAACCTATTGGTGCTAATCACCCGCTGTTATCGCTACCCAATGTGATTACTAGCCCGCATTGCGCTTGGTATTCAGAAGGGAGCGAGTTCGAAATTCGCTCAAAAACCGCGCAGAACGTTGTCGACGTATTGCAGGGGCGCGAGCCGACTTATCTTGCTAATCCGTCCGTCCGCGATGTTCTTCGCGTTAAAGCCTGACGGTGGAACGAGCTGGTGCGGCGTTATCATCCGTCTCGGATAGGCGTTCGACGGCAACGAGTTGAGTGCGGTGAACATGCGTTTTCAGCACTCTCTCAAACCGCGCCATGTCATGCTGCTTCAGAGCGTCGATAATGTCGCCATGCTCATCGTAGCTGGCCTCGCGACGCTCTTCTTTGGCAGCGGTCAATACGGTGCGGATTGTCGCTAAGCGTGCTTCGACTAGCGTATAGGCGTCCTGCACCAATGCGTTGGAACAGTGTTGGAAGAACGCTTTGTGGAAGGCAGTATCCAGTGCGGCATAGCGCCGGGTGTCACCGTTTTTATGAGCGCTGGCCATTTCATCGAACAGCCCATGAAGCGCTTGAATCAATGTCTCACCGCCGCCTCGCATCGCGAGGGTGCAGGCTTCACGCTCTAGCATTTCACGATATTCGCACAGCTCGCCTATGTCGACGATCGTAGGGTTGAAGACAAAGCTCCCCCGTTTGGGGCGGATCTCGACCAAACCTGTAAATTGCAGCGCATTTAAAGCATCGCGTACCGGCGAGCGGCTGACACCAAACGTTTCGGCGAGCGACTCTTCTGAGATTTTCTCACCCAAGGTGAACTCGCCAGACACGATAGCATCACGAATCCGCTCCATAACAAGCGTTGCCAAGGATTGGGGGCGCTGGATCTTAAGAGGTTTGGGAGCCATAGGTGTTCCGCACAGTGAAGGGTGACTGCATCTAGTATGTAAAGTACCACACACAGTAAATCTAAATATAGTTGTGCCGTTTTCGTTTCAACATAGGAGCATTTGATATGGACACTATGGACACTATGGACAACGCGCTTAATACAGAATTAAAAGGCTCGGTCGCCATCATTACGGGAGCAGGTGGTGGCATTGGCGAGGCACTGGCTTATGAGTTAGGTCGCTGCGGCGCACGCGTCGTACTAGGCGATCTAGCCCCCCCTGAGGCTTTAGCCGTTAAGCTTCGAGCGTGTGGGATTGACTGTCTCCCCTGTATGTTAGACGTGACCGATGCTGCTTCCATCGCAGCGGTCGTTGGGGGCGAGAACCGGGTTGATATTTTAGTCAATAATGCGGGGATTATGCAGCCCAAGATCGCCGACCATCACGAGCAAGATGCTTCTTTACTGCCTCAGATGTTGGATGTGCATGTAGGCGGTGCATCGCAGATGGCGGCGGCAGTGCTGCCAGGAATGAGTCAGCGCGGTAGTGGACGGATCATCAATATCGGCTCAGTCATTGGCCACGTGGGCCTACAGCGCCGTACGGCCTACTCAGTGGCGAAATCAGCGCTTGGAGGGCTAACGCGCGGCTTGGCGCTGGAATATGGCCGTCGCGGTATTACCGTCAACACCCTTTCGCCAGGTTATACACTGACGGAACCTCTGCGTCGCAAGATGGCGGCAGGCACGTTGAATTATGCCCTTTTTGCAGAACGCAGTGCGGTGGGCCGCTGGGCTGACCCTACCGAAATCGCTCGGGTTGTTAGGTTTCTAGCGGAACCAAGCTCGGGATTTATTACAGGGGCTGATTGGCTGGTGGATGGTGGTTACGCAATTAATGGTAATCCTGGTGAGCCACTTGGCCCGCAGATACAGCATTAACGCTGTGGAGAAGGGCCTTGAGTTTCCCCTAAGTGGCCTGCTACTGCGACTAACTTCGCATGGCGTTCGAATCGCGAACAACTGTTCGGTTTTGTTATGGCTAATTGATGCTACCACTATCGATGAGGTTTATTTATGCCTACCGCGCTCTTAAAACACCCTTTTATGAGTCAACACGCACTGAGTGAGTGCGATGATGAGGCCATGGTGCGCGCCATGCTGGCCTTTGAATTAGCCCTGGCGGAAGTGCAGGAAGCCAGTGGCGCCGTGCCGGAAGGGGCAAGCCAGCAGATGCGTATCCAGCTTGAACACGCGACGTTCGATACCGCCGCCATTGCTGAAGGGGTTGCCAGTGGCGGTAATGCCGCCATTCCGTTTGTTAAGCAGGGGCGCTCGCTATTATCTGATGAGCTTAAGCGCTACTGGCACCAGGGGGCGACCAGCCAGGACGTCATCGATTCTGCGCTAATGCTGCTGTTAACCCCGCGTTTGCGTGCGTTGGATGATTTGCTAGTGCGATGCCGCACGGCATCGCTGGCGCTCATGGATGCCCACATTACCACCCCGATGGTAGGGCGCACGTTAATGCAGCAGGCGCTACCCATCACTTTTGGTGTCAAAGTCTCCCACTGGGCGATAGGGCTTGAGCAAAGTCGCCGCCGGTTGGCTGACATCGAGTTGCCTGTTCAGTTTGGCGGTGCGGTGGGTGTCCATTCTGGGTGGGATGCCCAAGGGCTTGAATGGATGGATGCGTTAGCTGAACGGCTGGGTTTGGCTGCATCGGTTTTACCCTGGCATACCGACCGCTACCCGATTCATAACTTGGGCACAGCGTTAGACGCCGTTGCCGGGGCCGCCGAGAAAATAGCCCAGGACGTTGCCCTACTCACGCAAACGGAAGTAGGCGAAGTGGCCGAGCCTTCAGCACCTGGAATGGGGGAGTCGTCCTCCATGCCCCATAAGCGTAACCCGGTGCGTAGTGCGCTCATCCGCGGGGCGGCCAAGCAGGTTCATGGCCACATTGGCGTGTTATTGAACGCGGCTGCACAGCCACTTGAGCGGGGCCTGGGCGAGTGGCACGCCGAGTGGGCGCCGTTAATGGAAAGCGCTTTGCTGGTGGAAGGTGCGCTGGAGCAAGTGGCGGTGCTTCTGGAAGGGCTTGAGGTTTATCCCGATAACATGGAGCGCAACCTGGCGGCTACAGGCGGCGGCATCATGGCCGAGCCGGTGGCACGTCTGCTAACTCCTCATCTGGGTGCTGACGATGCCAAAGCGGTAAGTGCAGAAGCTGCCGAGATATCACGGCGAGATAAGCGATCTTACGCTGATGTGCTTGCCGACCATGCCAAGGTAAAAGACCAGGTCGACCAAGTTACGTTGAGAAAAGCATGTGACCCTGCTTTATACCTTGGTAGCAGCCAGCAGCAAGTGTTACGCGCCAAACACTGGCTCATTAAATCGTAAGCAACTGAAATAAAATAATTTTTTAATCAAGAGGCCAATCATGACGGCGATTGGCTGGGAAAATTTATCGCCTTTAGCCATTTGACCCACTTAGCGTTCGGCAGTAATTTGTTCGTATTACAAATCAATGTTCGTTTAACGAACAATAAGCATACACGTTCTGCAACGTTCAGCTAGGAGGCAACCCTAATGGCCGAGTTTCTCAGCTTGCATGACGCGGTGGCGCGCTATGTACAAGACGGCGCCACCGTCGCTATGGAAGGCTTTACCCATCTCATTCCTTTTGCCGCGGGTCATGAAGTGATCCGCCAGAAAAGGCGTGACCTGACACTGATCCGCATGACGCCGGATATCATTTACGATCAGCTGATCGGCGCGGGCTGTGCCAAGGAAGTCATCTTTTCCTGGGGCGGTAACCCCGGCGTTGGCTCATTGCACCGTCTGCGCGATGCGGTTGAGAAAGGTTGGCCGCATAAGGTTGAGATTCTTGAGCACAGCCACGCGGCCATGGCCTGCGCCTTTGAAGCGGGCGCGGCGGGGTTACCACTGGCGGTTTTTCGCGGCTACATTGGCAGCGAGCTGCCCAGCGTTAACGATCAAATTAAATTCATCGAGTGCCCGTTTACCGGCGAACGCTTAGCCGCCGTGCCCTCGGTGCGCCCGGATGTGTCCATCGTTCACGCTCAGCGCGCGGACCGCCAGGGCAACGTGCTGGTAGAAGGCATTGTCGGCGTACAGAAAGAAGCCGTACTCGCGGCGAAGCACAGTATCGTCACGGTGGAAGAGATCGTCGATGATCTGAACGCGCACCCCAATGCCTGTGTGATCCCAAGCTGGGCGATCAGCGCCGTTGCAGTGGCTGAGAAAGGCGCGCTGCCTTCCTACACTCACGGCTACTACGGCCGCAGCAACCGCTTCTATAAAGAGTGGGATGCTATCGCCCGTGATCGCGACACCTTCACGCAGTGGCTTGATGACAACGTCTTTAATGCAGGAGACCAAGCCTGATGAGTCTGGAATATACCTCTTCTGAGATGATGTCGGTGACCGCCGCGCGGGCGCTGGAAAACGGAATGACCTGTTTTGTGGGTATCGGCCTGCCTTCCGAAGCTGCCAACCTGGCGCGCCTTACCCATGCGCCGGACGTGGTCTTGATTTACGAATCCGGCACGCTGCAAACCAAGCCTGACATTCTGCCGCTCTCCATTGGCGACGGCGAACTGTGCGAATCAGCACTCACTACCGTGGCGGTGCCGGAAATGTTCCGCTACTGGCTGCAAGGCGGCAAAGTGAACGTGGGCTTTTTGGGTACCGCACAAATTGACCGCTTTGCTAATCTCAATACCACTCTGATTGGCGATTACAAGGCACCCAAGGTACGCCTACCCGGCGGTGGAGGGGCGCCGGAAATTGCCACCAACGCGGGTGAGGTATTTATTACCCTGAAGCACTCTCGGCGCGCCTTTGTAAAAGATGTCGACTTTGTTACCACGCTAGGCTTTGGCCGAGACGGCAAAGGGCGCGATAACGTGCCTAATATCGGTAAAGGCCCAACCCGGGTAATTACCGACTTATGCGTGATGAAGCCTGACCCCGACACCAAAGAGCTTGTCGTGGTATCGCTTCATCCCGGCGTTAATCGCGAGGACGTGATGGAGGCGACCGGCTGGGAAGTGCGATTTGCCGACCAGCTTGAGAACACCCCTGAGCCCAGCGAGAAAGAACTTGAGATCCTGCGCGAGCTGAAAGCCCGCACCGAACGCGCCCACACGGGCGAATAAGGAGTCGGTTATGACAAACGTTTATTTATGTCACCCACGACGTACCGCCGTAGGCCGCTTTGGCGGCACACTGGCAAGTGTGCGCCCGGACGATTTCGCCGCCACGATCTTCAAGGCAGTGCTGGCCGATGCGCCGGATCTCGATCCTGCCGCGATTGAAGAAGTGTTTATGGGCTGTGCCAACCAGGCCGGTGAAGATAACCGCAACGTCGCGCGCATGTCGTCGCTTCTGGCGGGTATCCCCACCTCGGTCCCCGGCACCACCATGAACCGCCTGTGTGGTTCCGGAATGGACGCGGTAGGCACGGCGTTTCGGGCGATTAAAGCTGGTGAAATGGAGCTGGCGCTGGCCGGCGGCGTGGAATCCATGTCGCGCGCGCCTTATGTGATGGGCAAAGCCGACAGCGCCTTCGCCCGCGGGCAGAAAATCGAAGACACCACCATCGGTTGGCGGTTTATCAATCCGCTAATGAAGAAAGCCTATGGGGTGGACTCCATGCCGGAAACGGCAGAGAACGTCGCCGAGCAGTTCAATATTTCCCGTGAAGATCAGGACATTTTTGCGCTGCGCTCCCAGCAGAAAGCCGTTGCCGCCCAAAAAGCCGGCCGGTTTGCCCAGGAAATCACCGCCATTGAGATCCCGCGCCGTAAGCAAGAGCCGCTGATCTTTGATCAAGATGAGCATCTGCGGGAAACCACGCTGGAAAAACTCGCGGCCTTGCCGACGCCTTTCCGCGATGGCGGTAGCATCACGGCAGGCAACGCCTCCGGCGTCAATGATGGCGCCGCGGCAATGCTGGTGGCCAGCGCGTCAGCGGTTAAACAGCACGGCCTGACACCCATGGCCAAGATTATCGGCATGGCAACAGCTGGCGTTGAACCGCGCATCATGGGCTATGGCCCGGTACCGGCAGTACAGAAGCTGCTTAAGCGCACCGGTATTTCGCTAGATGAGATCGATGTATTTGAGTTTAACGAAGCCTTTGCCGCCCAGGCGCTGGCCTGTATGCGCGATCTGGGTCTTGAAGATGACGACCCGCGGGTCAATCCCAACGGTGGGGCGATTGCCCTGGGGCATCCGCTGGGCATGTCCGGCGCGCGTCTTTTACTGACCGCCGCGCATGAGCTTCAAAACAGCGGTAAACGCTACGCGTTGTGCACCATGTGTGTGGGCGTGGGCCAGGGTATCGCTACGCTGATCGAGCGCGTTTAACGGAGGTAGCATGGCATTTCATACTATCAATGAGCGCAGCGTGGCTTACCGGCTGCT
>NZ_JBQDLQ010000007.1:0-64914 GCF_052095695.1 Halomonas sp. | reverse complement strand
AACTGGCCCACACCACCTCGTCGCAACACCCGGTGGCGTATGGCGAGATGCTGCCCCTGTTACCTGATAAGGCACCAGAGTCTGCACCGGCAGTGATCCTGCCGCCTGTGAACTACCAAGAGGCCACTTGGCAAGCGCTGTTTGCTCCCCATCAACCACCGCTCTGGGCCGTGATTGACGGCGTTAACTGCCGGGAAGCCATGGCGCGCCTTAGCTAGGCCGAGGCCCAAAGCGCCTGCCTGTATGCCTCAACGGATAACGTCACCCAGGCCAATGCTCCCTGGCTGGTGCGCCTTGAAGCCGACAGCGAGATTCGCATCTGGCTGGAAAGCCTGCCCCAGGATCAGCACTGGGGCATTTTGCTGTACTCCCACGCCACCCTAAAGCAACTGCGCACTCATTTGCGCAAGTTCACCATGCTGTGGACCCCGGCTAACGACCAGGCCCCGGTGTACTTTCGCTTCTACGACCCGCGAGTGGCGTTGGATATGAGCCAGGCGCTCGAGCCCTGGAAGCTGGCCGCCTTGATGGCCCCGATAGAGACACTGATAGTTCCCGCCTCACCGCTGATGACGTTCCCGCCGGAACTTGAGTTCACCCCCGCAATGGAACTGGATACTGATACCCGCGAGGTACAGGGAAGGTTAGTACGCATTGCCCTCAGCGACGATGCCCGCGCCGCCAACGGCCAGGGGCGGCAGTTTGCGATAGGGCAGGCGGAGTATCAGCACTTTGGGGAGCTTGCACAGTCAAGGGCGAGCCAAGCCCTCGCGCGGTCATTAAAAGAACGTTATCCCCAGTTATCAGAAGGTGAACGGATGCGTGCGGTGATCGACGCCAAGCAAATAGGGCAGCGGTATGGGCTTGCCTCTAAAAAGCAGATCCAAACCCTGGTCATCTGTGTGCTGGAGGTGGGCGCTGATTTTGCCCAGCGCCACCCAGATGCTCAGCGGATCCTCGACAACGCAAAACTAGCTGGCTGGCGGAAGTGCCAATTACTGGAAGAGTGGCTACCCCGAGGGCGACTACGGCATGGGCTATTGGCCCCCTATCAACAAGCCGGTCAGCATGAAGACAACTATCGGCCCATCGCTGACGAGGAACGTCCATGAGCTATCAACCCAGTATTGAAGACATCGCGTATTTAGCGCAAAACCAGCCGGAGCGCTTCTCTAGCCCTGCGACAACGCTAAGGTCGATTCAGAACGCTATGCAGGCAGACGAGGTTCAGCGTGAAACACTGGAGGCGATAACTGCCCAAAATCACTACAACGACTTCTTGGCAAATGATGGGGAAGCACTCACGGAAAGCCCGATTCCCCCTATGCCTTTACCCGTGCTTGAAGGGAGACCCCAAGCGCAAGATCCCGAGTTCGGTGCCCCCTGTACCGTATGTGCATCACAAACCCCCTGCATCGAGAAAGTGGAGGTGGTGTGCCACACCCACAGTGAAAGTAATGCGCGGGTGGTTCTGCAAGGTGAAAGCGAGTTAATTGACACCGAGTGCAAAATTTATTTTGTCGCTGATAAGTTCGTAACGGGGGAAGGAACCCTTGAAGACTTTTTTGAGGGCACACAGCTTAAAGATGAAGGGAATGTAGCGATAACGCTGGCCGGTGACTGCTCGCACGGGCAGCACACACTCTATTGGACCGACGAACTTAACGGCACTGAGCTTCCCCCAGGAGCGACCACGGCCCTCGATTTTACGGTGATGACACGGCCAGTGCCGCCCATTCCTATTCCTAATCCAGTAATGGGGATGTCTCATGAAGCCAAGATGGCTTTCAAAGTGGCCGTGATGCTATTGGAAGTGCTTATGCGGCGCTCCCATATGGTTAATGAACAATCTTTCCGCATTGCGTATGACGGTACCAACGACTTTTGCTTCACCACGGTCACGTTACCGCAGTTCAAGATAGATGGCAGCGTGACCGTTACACCGCCCAATCTCGAAAGGCACGATGTAGAAAAAAGTGACGGTCGCTCACTGGCCCAGGAAATGGGCATGGGGTCGCGTGTAAGGCAGGAAACACAACGCCAGGGATGGGCCGTCGAGGCTGCACTGAACATCGTCTGTGGTGCAGCCACACCGACCATTAGTGTAGGGAACGAAGCGAGCACGACCACCACCTACCACTCCGGGCCCTCATTACGAAAGGCAAACAATCAACAGCAACAGAAAAGCGCCGTAGAACGGTTTATCGGTACATTGACCGATGCGTCTCAGCGAATTGCCAAAAACCTGAGCGCTACGGAGAGCGATGGCGATAAGCTATTGAGCTTCTTTACCCATGGGCCAGCAATAACGGTGGGGGCCACCACTGATCTGGTGGAGGAAGATGGTGGCCCTGGGTTAACGCATGAAATAACCCCCGGTATTTCTCTCATTTATGAGTTCGGGGTCAGGCTCGATATTTATTTAGCCTTGAAAACAGTTGCGAGAAGAACCCCGCATGGAAGAACGCTTGTCCTCTTTCTGGAAAACCTTGAAGACGGCATTGACACCTATATGGTTCAGGCTGGGCTTAAAGCCAAGCTATACATGGAGGTTGGCCTGGGCGTTGGACCCGCCCCCACGGAAGATGGGCTGGGCGATCATACGCTCAGAGCTACTTACAACTTTCAGGATCAAGCCTTTGGACCCCCCGAGGGGCAAATCAGTATCACCTTACGTGCGTTGGTGGGCGGCGGGATTATCGGTTACTTCGACTCTATAGTGACGGAAGAAACCGTCTTCAACTACGAGGTCACGTTAGCCACCAGCGGCAGTATTTCGCTCACCATTGAAGATGGCCAGTGGGGCTACCGGCTGTCTCATACTGGTGCAGTGTTGCGCGTGCAAGGTTATAAAAAAGCAGATGTGGCGGAGCGAAATAACCAACCAGGTGCTGGTGGTGAAACGAGGGTTCGTAGCAGCTCCCAGATAATCGAAACCGCCGATGGCCAAAGCTGGGTAGCAGATGGAGAAGCCCATACCTATCGCTTGGCAGATAATTGGCGAGGCGACTTTCATCCATTTACATAACGGAGACTTACGTAGATGAAGTTACTGGTTGTACTTATTTTATCGCTATCACTCAGCATGGGAACAAAGGCAATGGCGCAGGAAACTGAGTATCAATTTGGCGTACGCTGGAGCGTTAATGGATTGGAATCATCCCTCTATATACAGGGTATTATGCTCGATTTTACCGGTGTCCCCAGTAATTTTGATCGTCGCCAACCGATTAGCGAATATATCAAAAACGGTAACAACGCCATTGATTTACGCACGTGGCGATATGAGTATGATCCCGAGCATGAGGTGCGTGTCTCATTGCTGTACTGGGAACCCGGCCAGAATCCAAACACCGAGGCTAGCACTGCGTTTGAAGTGGTGATGATGCTCGGGGTAGAAGATGCCAAACCCGAGATCGTCTCGGCAGACCCGGCCGCCCCTTTGCAGCCTCGGGAAAGCGAGATTCGATTTAAGAGTAATGAAGACTTTGACACAGTCCATATCACTTTTAACAACCGCCAACCGATGCCCACTTGGTGCTGGGAAGAGGGCGATGTTCTTCAAGACAACGAAGCCACCCGCGATAGCTTGGTTCGCGAGTACCGTCGGCTCCATGCGCTGTTTGCGGCGGGTGATAACGAGGCCTTGCTAAACGCTGCCGCCACGAGAACCGAAGAGTTGGCGTTAGCCTCGGGAACACCGGAAGAGTACGTGCGGCATCGGTTCAGCTACGACATGTACTTTGATAATCCAGATGTTTACCAGTTAGACGACCTCCCTGAACATCCAATGACACTTAATCTGGCGGCGGATAATCGTGTTGCTTGGTTAATAGAGGAAGGCGTCAATCAACCACTGCGTTTTAATAACATTACGCAAGAAGGGCGTTCGGCATTTATTAGTATTTATTTCATCCGCCGCGATGGCCAGTGGGAAATCTGCCGATGAAACCCTTTGCCCGCAAAGGCGACCTGCACCGCTGCCCCATCCCCGGCCACGGCACCACCGAAATCGTCTCCGGTTCGCCCTCTTTTGTTGAGGGCCAGCCCGTCGCGCGGGTGGGCGATAAAACCGGCTGCGGCGCCACCATTATCGAAGGTTCAAGCCACTCTAACCACGATGGTAAGCCCACGGCCTACCTGGGCTGCAAAACCGATCATGGCGGCGAGATTATTACGGCCTCCAGCAGTGCCAAGGTGGCGTCTTAGTTTTCAAAGAGGGCGGTCTTGATAGGAGCCGTTGAGCCGACGACTCCTCCTGATTGATCAGTTGCTGCTGGAGGTATCTCTCACGAGTTGATGAGAACTTCCTTTTAGCCATATCTGAAGATGGGGCTGAATGAAATAGTAAAATAAACGCTTAAATGCTCGTATATCAGGATGCGTGTTCCACAGAGGATATGTGATGACTGGTTTTTTTCAGAATTGGGGGGCAATTTTTGCCACAGCCGTGATGTTCTTTTTGACAGGCTGGGTGGGGGCTCATGCAGAACCGCTAAGAAAAACAGGTACCGTTGAGATCACTGCAGATGGTACTAAAACGACCTACGAGACGGTGTCCGTGAGCATAGGTAATGACGACTATTATAGGTCATCTACATACATTAGCTATAGCTTATATGTTGCCGAGGAGCCAGACAAACTGGAATACGCCATAGCCATCACTGGCTATGAAAATCCGCAGACTGCCGAGAATTTAGATGCGTTCATACCAGTTGTATCAGATCGATCGATAACGATCTTCGCTTTCATTGATGCCGAGGGACAGCAGACGCGTGGTGCTGAAATTACGTGGGAGACTGATCCAGAAGAGCATTTCTACTGGGGATCGGACGGTATGAGTGAAGATTTGAAACTTGATCTGGAGAGTTATGACCTTGACTCCAAGACAGGAACCTTTACGGCTACATTAAGCGGAATAATTTGTTATGTGAGTCTTCCTAATATCGAGCTGGATCGTGCGAATTGTAAACAAGTGAGCGTTCAGGTTGCTTCAGAACTGACCGAACTCTATTAACGTAAAAGGTGACTTGGAACCCCCATCCATACGATTCTGATGCGCTTACGTGCGATTTTGATTGCATGTAATCGCCATAATTCAAGCCTGTAGAAATATCTTGTTCTTGATTTAATGCCAGCTTTAGTTTCGGACTTTTTATAGAAATTGACCTGAGGTTTGGCGCGGTCCGTGACAGACTAGTGCAGATGCCCACTTGGTGCTGGGAAGAGGGTGATGTATTAAGAGACAGCGACGCTGCCCGCGATAGCCTAACGCACGAATACCGTCGACTACATGCGCTGTTTGCGGCGGGCGATAGCGAAGCCTTGTGCTAGCTGCCGCTTCCACAAGGACAAAAGAGCTCGCCCTGGCCTCGGGTTCCCCGGAAGAATACGTACGCCACCGGTTCAGCTAAAACATGTATTTTGATAACCCAGACCTTTACCAATGGAACGCTTTTCCTGACGAGCCGATGACGTTGAACTTAGGAGTAGATAATCCTGTGGCTTGGCTAACAACTGAAGGAGTTCAAGTCCCGATAAGGTTTAACCACGTTCAAGAGGATGATGTTTCAAGCAGAGTAAGGCCTTACTTCATCCGCCGCGATGGCCAGTGGGGAATCTGCCGATGAAACCCGTTGCCCGCCAAGGTGATTTACACAGCTGCCCCATCCAGGGGCACGGCACCACGGAAATTGTCACCGGTTCGCCCTCTAAAGTAGCGGGCCAGCCCGTGGCGCGGGTAAGGGATAAGACCGGTTGTGGTGCCACGATTATCGAAGGTTCAAGCCACTCCAATAACAACGCCAAGCTTGCCGCCACCTGACGTCAGGTAGGCGGCATTTTTATACGTGCTATTGCTTATATTCCATAATTAGATATGTTTATAACGAATATTTTTGCGTGAACGCTAGGTTTCACCGCGCTGCAATACACGAATTTAGGAGACAAGCATGAAGACCTTTGCACTTTCTCAAAGCACAGGTGCAGGCACACCCGATGTGGCGGGTTTTTTTGATTCCCGTACGTTTAGCGTTCAATACATCGTTAGCGATCCGGCCACTCGTCAGTGCGCGATTATTGACCCGGTGTTGGACTTTGATGAGAAATCTGGCGCGACAGCGACTTTCTCTGCTAACGCGTTGTTAGCCTATATAGAAGAGCAGCAGCTCACGGTCGCATGGATTTTAGATACTCACCCTCACGCCGATCACTTTTCTGCCGCGCAGTATTTAAAACACAAAACCGGTGCGCCGACGGCCATTGGTCAGCACATTACCAGCGTGCAGGCGATGTGGAAGGACATCTATCACTGGCCTGAAATGCCTACCGATGGCCGCCAGTGGGACACGCTGTTTGCTGAAGGCGACACGTTTCACATCGGCGAGCTAAGCGCCAAAGTACTGCATTCTCCGGGCCATACGCTGGCGTCGATTACTTACGTGATTGGCAACGCCGCGTTTGTTCACGACACCCTGTTTCAGCCTGATTTCGGTACCGCAAGGGCTGATTTCCCTGGCGGCGATGCAGGGTCGTTGTGGGACTCTATCCAGCAAATTCTTGCGTTGCCCAGTAAAACGCGCCTTTTCACTGGCCACGATTATATGCCTGGCGAGCGCGACCCTGAATGGGAAAGCAGTGTCGCGGAGCAGCGCGCGCATAACCCACACGTAGTGGGCAAAAGCGCCGACGACTACATTGCTCTGCGTCATAAGCGTGATAGTGAACTGCCAATGCCCAAGCTTATTCTTCACGCGCTGCAGGTGAATACCTTGGGTGGTCGTTTGCCGGAGCCTGAGGCCAACGGCAAGCGCTATCTTAAAATCCCCTTGGATGCCCTAGATGGCGCGAAATGGGGCTAGCGTTAGCGGCACTACATGGGTGCTTATTATTTTTAGGGTCGTGTCTTTCGTTGGTGAAAACGTCTTGAACCCGGTAGCGTGTTACCCCAAGACGTCACCCCACTTTAGGAAGATGCATGACCTCACGATCTCCGCAACAAACGCTGAAAGCCGTATTTGGTTTTGATGACTTTCGAGGCGGCCAGCAGGCGGTGGTGTCACGCGTATTAGAAGGGCACTCTACCGCGGCGATTTTCGCCACCGGTGCGGGCAAGTCGCTTTGCTATCAGCTGCCGGCGCTGCACTTGCCGCACTTAACCCTGGTGGTATCGCCGCTGCTGGCGCTCATGCAGGATCAACTGGCGTTTCTAACGCGCCACGGCGTGGCAGCGGCCAGCATTGATTCCACTCAAGACCGTGAGACTGCGCGCGATATAATGGAGCGCGCTAAAAGCGGTGAGTTAAAAATCCTCATGATCTCGGTAGAGCGGCTTAAAAATGAGCGTTTTCGGCACTTTTTACGCCAAGTTCAGATCTCGCTGTTAGTGGTTGATGAAGCCCACTGCCTGTCTGAGTGGGGGCATAACTTTCGGCCGGACTACCTTAAGCTGCCGGATTATCAGCGCGACTTTGCCATTCCCCAGGTGCTGCTGCTGACCGCTACCGCAACACCTGTGGTGATTGCCGATATGCGCGAGAAGTTCGCCATCGCGCCAGACAACGTCATTACTACCGGCTTTTATCGACCCAATCTTGAACTTCTGGTAGCGCCTGCCCTGCAAGACCGTGAGCAGCAGTTGATTGACTGGCTGAAGCCACAGATGCAGCCGGGCAGCGAAGCGCCGACGATTATTTACGTCACCCTTCAACATACCGCCGAGCGCGTGGCTAAAGCGCTGGCGGCGCAGGGCATCGCGGCGCAGGCCTATCATGCGGGGCTGGATTCACAGCGTCGCGATGAGATTCAGCGCCAGTTTATGGGCGGCGAATCGCACTGTATCGTCGCCACGATTGCTTTTGGTATGGGGATCGATAAGGGCAATATTCGCAACGTGGTGCACTTTGATTTACCCAAATCGATTGAAAATTACAGCCAAGAAATTGGCCGGGCGGGCCGCGACGGCCAGCCTTCCACCTGCCTGACCATGGCCGGGCGCGATGGCCTGCGGGTGCTAGAAAACTTCGTTTACGGTGATACCCCTGAATATGCCGGTATCTACCGTTTGCTGGAAGAGATTGTGGCGGCTGGAAGCTCGCCAGACCGTCAGTGGGAAGTGCTGCTTAATACGCTTTCTCGTGATACCAATATCCGCTTATTACCGCTGAAAACGCTGCTGGTGCGGCTAGAAATGCACGGCATTATTGCGCCGCGCTTTGCCTTCTTAGCCGAATATCGGCTTCGCTACCACAGTGAGCCGGATGCTCTGGCTAGCCGCTTTGAGGGCGAACGTGCGGCTTTTGTGCGGCTTATCATCGACAATGTTCCTGTGGCGCGGACATGGGGTACGGTCGATTTTGAACGCCTGCACAGCGCGGGGCAGGCGCAGCAGATTGACGCCTCGCGCGCACGGGTCATTACGGCGCTTGAGTACTTCCAGGACAAAGGTTGGCTGACGCTGGAAGGCAAGCGAATGACCGACGTGTATGAGATTTGCCAGCCAGAGATCGCGATTGAAGCATTGGCCCGCCAGCTGTATGACGAATGCCTAACGCGAGAACGCGCGGAGATTGGGCGGCTGCATTCAATGCTGGCGCTATTTGAAGCGGAAAGCTGCTTAACCCGGCGGCTGGCCGAGCATTTTGGAGACAGCACTTTTGGAGACAGCACCTTTAATGGGTCAGCAAACACAAAGCAGAATCGCTGCGGGCACTGTTCGGTGTGCTACGGCAACCCTGTGCGCCTACCGGACTCATCGCCGCAGCCCGCGCTGTCGGATAGCGACTTCACGCGCTACGCCGTGCCCTTCATTGAGCGACACGCCGAACAGTTCGGCCAACCGCCAAATGCACAGCGGCTGGCGCATTTTTTGTGCGGGTTAACCATGCCGATGTTTGCACCGCTCAAAGCGCGAAGTCTTAACGGCTTCGCGGTCTTCGAGCAGCGTGGTTATCCTGATGTGCGTCAGTGGGCAGAGCAGAGGCTGGGCGGCTAGGGCATGGCCTCTAGGGCAAGACGGCCGAGCTTAGCTTTAAGCGCAGCAATTCAGCGGCACTTTTGCCCGCCACTGCACCCAGCACCACCGCACTAAGCAGCCCGTTGCCGGAAAGGTAGCCGCTGTCGTTTGAACCTGAAACACCGCGCGCGGCACCGCCGGCGGCGAATAGGTTGGGCAGCGCTTGGCCTTGGGTATTGAGCACGCGGGCTTGACGGTTTACCTCTAACCCCCCTTGGGTATGAAACAGCGCCCCGGTGACGCGGATGGCGTAGTAGGGTGGCTTGAGCAAGTTGGCAGGCTCAAAGCGGCGGCCAAACCTATCAGAGGTTTGCTGTTCTGCCAGTTGATTCATGTCAGCAAATGTCGCTTGGAGCGCATCGAGGGGCAGCTTGAGATCTTTCGCTAGCTCTTCCAGGCTTGCAAAGCGTCTTACCGCGCCGCTTTCAAGCGCGTTGCGATAGTCCTCGAAGGCCTGGGCAGATTCGTCAATGCGCGCATCAAACAGGTTCCAGGCCATTTTCTCGGGCTGCGCCAAGACCTTAGCGGCCTGTTCGGAGTAGCCGCCGTGCTCATTGGAGAAGCGCTCTCCGTTTAGATTAACCTGGATACCACCCTGCATCATGAGTGCCCAGCTAATCAAAATCTGATGGGGCGTTGCCAGCGATCCATGCCCCTGGCAAGCGCCTAGGTCTTTGGTGCTGGCGCCCATCGCCTGCCGGGCTTGAAATCAGCTTCTCAACACCGCCTTTAGGACTGCTGCTGTTTGTTATGAAAGGGGTGGCACCTCCCGGCACGACCATGAGTGAGATTTACTCGGCCGCTATTCCTTACATCCTGTGTTCGATGCTGCTAGTGGCCCTGCTGGTTGTATTCCCCAGCCTGGCTACCGGGTTGCCCAGCATGCTGCAGTAACGGCGTTACGTTGAATGAAAAAAGAGAGGCGTCGGCCTCTCTTTTTTTATGCCTATCTGACGACAGTGACTTACCCCCACGTGGGAAAAGGATCGGGCAGTTGCTTCCATGCCGCCATGCCTTGCAGTAATTCTGCCTCGCTTAGCAGGCAGGCATCCAGCGCTTCACGCATTTGGGTTTGATCCAGATTCTGGCCGATAAACACCAGCTCCTGGCGCATATCGCCAAATGGCTCCTGCCATTTCTCCATAATGAAGTGCCGCATCTCAGGATCTTCCGGCCAGTTGGCTTCCGGTATGGCTTTCCAAAACATGCCGGCGGGGCCGTGGTGAGCGATGCCGCCTGCCTGGCTCCACTGACCTGCGGCCTGAGGGCGGGTGGCGAGCCAGAAAAAGCCTTTCGAGCGTAACAGCCCTTTGCCGAACCACTCCTGATTCAGCAGGTCGTGGAATTTCTGCGGATGGAAGGGGCGGCGGGCGTGGTAGGCAAAGCTGCCAATGCCGTACTCTTCGGTTTCCGGCACGTGTTCGCCGCGCATCTCTTTAAGCCAGCCGGGGGCCAGTTGGGCGCGTTCAAAGTTGAACTTGCCTGTGTCGAGAACCTTATCCAAAGGCACGCCGCCTTGGGTGATCGGTACCAGCTCCGCATCGGGATTCAGCGAGCGTAGAATGGCTTTTAAAGATTCCAGCGCTTGTTCGCTAATCAAATCGGTTTTACTGATGAGCAGCACATCGCAGAATTCGATTTGATCGACCAGCAGGTCGGCGACGTTACGCTCGTCGTCTTCGCCCAGGCTTTCGCCAGCGTCAGCGAGGCTTTGCGCTTCGCGGTACTGCTCAAGGAAATTAGCGCCATCGACCACGGTGACCAGCGTATCCAGCCGCGCAACGTGGGAAAGGCTCTGGCCGCTTTCATCTTCAAAGGTAAAGGTTTCCGCCACGGGCAACGGTTCGGAAACACCGGTAGACTCGATGACCAAGTAATCAAACCTGCCTTCCCTTGCCAACTGGCTGACTTCTTCAAGAAGATCTTCGCGAAGAGTGCAGCAAATACAGCCATTGCTCATTTCTACCAAGCGCTCTTCTGAACGGTTAAGCGCGACCTCACCATCTAGCGTCGATTCGCCAGGGCCGCCGCGCACAAAGGCCGCATCAATATTCACCTCGCTCATATCGTTGACGATCACCGCCACGCGGCGGCCTTCACGGTTGGCAAGAATATGATTGAGCACAGTGGTTTTACCGGCACCCAGAAAACCCGAGAGCACCGTCACGGGTAAGGGGGAAAATGCAGTCATTGCTAGATCACCTCTAAACGGGTTTATGTTATGTGATAATATAACATTTAATGCAGATTAGAAAATAATTCCTCATCTGCATTGCTAGCTAGTCTGAGCAACTTAACCAGCAGGCTTTTTTCCATACCAGCGCAGCGCATCAATCACGATAAAAACCGCCAGACTCACACCTAGCACCGGCAGCGCTAAGCCTAGAGCGATAGCGACCACGCTCACACTGAGCTTGGCCGTGAGCGGTAGCGTTAGCCAGGGTTCGGCAAGGGTGGGGAAACGTTGGCCACTCGCTGCGCGCAGTCGTCGCCATGCCGTTATGTAACCTAGTCCTATCAGCGTGACCAGGCCCGCGGCGATTAGCGCTAGCACTAGCTGATTGGCGATACCAAACAGAACTCCCATATGCAGATCAACGCCCCAGCGAGTGAGCTTGGCGGCTAAGGGGAAGGTGGCAAAATCCGTTTGATCGGTCACGATCATGCTGCGTGGATGCAGCGCGACTTGGTCGACTTGGGTTGGCCAGCGTCGATCAATTTCCGTTACTCGCCACGCTTGATTTTCATTCGCCGGTGGAGAGAGCTGAATACGGTTGGCCGTTAAACCGGCGGCGCGAGCGGCATTCAGCGCGCGGTCAAAATCCTCGGGCAGCAGCTGTACGCTGGTGGTAACGGGGGCCGCATGACCGTGATGCTCTGCGTGTTCGTCGTGTGGCTGGCTATCGGTGCCGATTAGCGTCGTTGAGGCACTTGGCGTGCTCCAGCCCCAGGCATTACGCAGTTCGGCAATGTTACCGCCCGCCCACTGGGACCAGGTAAGCCCGGTTGCCGAAAAGAAGAGCAATCCTAGCGACAATATCACCCCTAGCGTTGCATGGCGCCGTCGCGTTGCCTGGCGTCCGGAGAGCATTTTTAGCGAGCGACGCTGCCAAGCCCACAGCAGGATTCCCCCGAGCGCGGCTAGCCAAAGCCACGAGGCGGCCAGCTCGCTGTAAAGACGGCCAACATCGCCCATTAATAGCTGGCGATGAAAGTGATCAATAGCGGTGCGTAGCGGTAAGATGCCGCTGGTGCCATAAACCGTGGTGTCACCCGTGACAGCTAGCGAAATAGGGTCAACAAAGATCGCACGGTGTTCCGAGGGGCCAAGGTCAGGCGCGTTAAACATCAGCCGAGTCGTGTCACCGAGCTGTGGTGCGGGGCGCACGGTGTTTGGCAATGTCGATTGGCCTAAGTAGCGTTGGGCCGTCTCAATCTGGGCGGCCAGCGGCTGCGCCTCGCCCTGGCTGACGCCATATAGCGTGTCGTGATACAGCCACTCTTCCAGTGGCGGGCTCAGCAGATAAGCAATTCCGGATAGCGCGGCGATGAGGATAAACGGCCCAACGAAGAGCGCAATATATAAGTGCAGGCGACTAAGTAGCGTGAACAGTCGTTTGCTAGTGCGAGCAGATGGGCGTTTTGTCATTTTTATTCCGAGCTTAATCGACTAAATAGGTGATCAGATTAAACAGTATCGTTATCGATCACTAGTCTGCAGGCTGCGGTTAAAGGACGCATAATTAAGCAGTTGAATGCGCAGGCTTGATGGCGAGCAGAGCGCGAAATGCCCCGTTCATTAGCACGGATTCGTCATGACGAATGGAAAAACCTGCCGTCGTGAGTAGCGGCTGCGCTTGACGGGTGATGTCAGTGGCAATGGCCGATGTCAGTTGATTCAATAAGCGCCGGGCCGCTCCCGAAGGCTGGCTATCTGGCTGGAATTTGTCCATCACGCACAGCTGTCCACCTGTTTTTAACACGCGATGCGCTTCGCTAAGCCCTTGCTGTGGATTAGGCATGACCGCAATGATCAAGTGCATGATCACGACGTCAAAGTGTTCATCGGGATAGCCGAGCGCCTCAGCATTCATAACGCGGCATTCAACATCGCGGCGAAGCGTTTCAGCGCGTTGGGCTGTACGTTTAACCATAGCGGGTGCCAAGTCGGTGGCGTGCAGCTCAATATCATGCGGTAGGAAGGGCAGGTCCAGTCCCGTGCCCGCACCGACCATGAGTACCCGCATACTGGGCTCCCAGTCCACTTGGCCGAGCGCAATGCGTCGCGGTTTACGAAATGCGCGGTTAGCGACGGCGTCATAAAAGGGAGCATAGGCGGTATAGCGTAAGCGGTTCCATGCGGTAGTATTGAACATGAGAGATACTCCAAGCGAGCCGTTTTGCGTACTCTCTGTTGTACACCACGTTCGGCTGCAGTGCTAAGCGTTTGCGAATACCCCCCGCTGCATTGTTTTGTCGTTACAGGTTCATGGTTACTGTTTTGTCTAGACGGTTTTATCGAGACTGCCGTTACGGCCCGAAGCTTTAAGAACTACCTAGCCCATAACCAGTCTATAATGTTCCTTACAAGGATATCGGGGTGGGTAGCTGATCAAGCTGCTGGCGACTGATGCCTCCGCAGTGCTTGAATACGGCGTATTCAACTGATCGAATAAGCACGATGGTATGCCGATTCGGCACATAAGCGAATTTGAACTTAGTCAAAGGATTGTCCAGGAGCAATACGCTAAATGAGAGGATTTACCCCACGAAACATCTTAAGCCGCAAAGGCTTTAGCTCTGTCGCCGTTCTAGGTGGGCTGCTGATTGGCAGCATTCCTCTTGAAGCTTTCGCCTTCGGTTTTGATGATGTTGCCAGGCAAGCCGAGGAACTGGCTCAGCAGGGTTACAGCGCGCCAGAAACGGCCATGCCGAATGAGTTGCGAGAACTTAGCTATGCGGAGTATGCGCAAATTCAGTATAAGCGGGATCGCGATGTTTGGAGCGGCACTGGCTCGCCGTTTACGCTTAGTTTTTTCCATGAGGGAATGCATTACGACAGTGCGATCCAGTTAAATAGTATTGATCAGCAGGGCGACGTTCATGGCTTTGCTTACAACTCTGACGATTTTACCTACGGTGATTTAAATATCCCTGACGGTGTTAAAAATAGCGAAGACCTGGGTATTGCCGGATTGAGAATTAACTATGCGATTAGTGATGCTGATCGCAAAGATGAAGTCATGGTGTTTCTAGGCGCAAGCTATTTTCGTGCCGTAGGTAGAGGGCAGGTTTACGGCATTTCAGGGCGCGGCCTTGCCGTTGATACGGGGCTGCCATCGGGTGAAGAGTTCCCACGCTTTAAAGAAATGTGGATTGTCGAACCTAGCCAAGAAAGCCAATATTTAACCATTTTTGCGCTGCTCGATTCACCTAGTGTGACCGGTGCCTATCGTTTTGTGCTGCGCCCCGGTGACGACACCTTGGTCGATGTACAGTCGCGCCTTTATTTGCGCCGCGCTGTCGAAAAGCTGGGCATAGCGCCGCTAACGAGCATGTACCTTTACGGCCCCGAGCAGCCTTCATCGACGCTGAACTATGTGCCCGCCATCCATGATTCTAATGGTTTACTCATTAACGACGAGCAGAATGGTTGGATCTGGCGCCCGCTGGTGAACCCGGCCAAGCTAATGATGAATCGACATGAAACGCCTGAGTTAGGTGGTTATGGGTTGATGCAGCGCGGCCACAATTTTAGCGACTATCAGGATCTTGATGCGCGCTATGACCTGCGCCCAAGCGCCTGGGTCGAGCCGCTTAATGACTGGGGTGCCGGTAGCGTTGAGCTGATTCAAATTCCCACCAGTAATGAAACCAACGACAACATCGTATCAATGTGGTTGCCTAATGAAATGTATGAACCGGGTACCCCGCTCGCCTTTGATTACCGCATGACGACCACCATCGATGAAGAGCGTCACTTGGATTCGCAGCTTGCCTGGGTTGATGAAACCAGACGCTCGCGTGGCGAGGTGGTTAGGGATAACCTTGTTCGTGAGGCCGACGGTACGCTCGCGTTCATTGTCGACTTTGTTGGGCCCGCGCTTGGTGGCCTTGGCAGCAATGCCAACATCAGCGTTCAGGCAAGCGTGGGGGATAATGGCAACTTAGCATCTAGCCGCGCTGTACCTAATCCGGTTAGCGGTGGCTGGCGCGTGTTTATCAATGTGAAACGCGAGAATACCAGCCAGCCGCTAGATATCAGGGCGCAGCTAATGCGCGATGGCAAGCCGGTCTCTGAAACTTGGTACTATAGGCTGCCTGCGAATGGCTGATGTGAAGGCTTCCTGGACACCAGCGCCGACTAATCGTTACCTTGAGCGGCTGGCGCTCGAGACTCGGGATCGCGATGAGCGGCGCAAGCTATTAGTCAGTGATCTTGATCAACACGACATGGCGTCGTTGCATGCTACGTTAGGCGGGCACAGCGATGAATATAGTGACGACAATGATCCGGCCGCGGCATCCGTTGGCCGGCGTTTGGCGCTGGCCTATGCAGAGCCGCCGCTAGCGCCTCCTGAGGTGCTTTCAACCGACGCGTCAGGTATTACTCGATTGCGCACGTCGCTTCCCTTCAAGCGAACGCCGCTGGCACCGGAGCAGTGGTCGACCAATCCTATTGTGAATACCGGTCGGCGCCTTAAAAACTGGGCTAACCGCGGTTGGAGCCGCCGGCGCAAAAGAGAATATCATTCTCCTGCGGCCTGGCGATGGGTGGCCACTAGGCGTCGCTGGATTTTGCTGGTGCTGATTTTCGGCCAAAGCATCATCGCGGCCAATCAGATGCGTACCGTGCTTCCCTCTCAAGGGCAGCAGTGGCTTGAGATAACGATTCTGTCACTGTTTGTGCTGCTGTTTGCCTGGGTCTCAGCAGGGTTTTGGACGGCGCTGATGGGGTTTTTCCAGCTATTGCGCGGCAAGGATCGTTACGCCATTGATAGCGAAGTTGGCGACGAGCCTATTCATGCTGATGCACGCACAGCGCTGCTGGTGCCAATTTGTAACGAGGATGTTGCCCGGGTATTCGCCGGCGTGCGCGCTACGTTGGAATCGCTACGCAGTACCGGTAATGATCAGCATTTTGACATCTTTATTCTTAGCGATACCTTTGATGCCGACATTGCTATTCAAGAAAGCTACGCTTGGCTGTCGATGTGCCGGGATCTGGAGGCCTTCGGGCAGGTTTTCTACCGTCGCCGGCAGCGCCGTGTAAAACGTAAAAGCGGCAATCTTGACGATTTTTGTCGCCGCTGGGGCGCGCTTTATCGCTACATGCTGGTGCTGGATGCGGACAGCGTGATGAGCGGCAAATGCCTGACTCGCTTAGTGCAAATGATGGAGGTGCATGCCAAAGCGGGCATTATTCAAACCGCGCCACGTGCCTCCGGGCGCCTCAATTTGTATGCGCGCATGCAGCAGTTTGCGACACGGGTTTATGGGCCACTATTTACCGCGGGGCTGCACTTTTGGCAGCTTGGCGAATCGCATTACTGGGGCCACAACGCGATCATTCGCTTGGCCCCTTTTATGCGTCATTGCATGCTCGCACCGTTGCCTGGCAAGGGGGCGATGTCGGGCGAGATTTTATCCCACGACTTCGTTGAAGCGGCATTGATGCGCAGCGCGGGTTGGGGGGTATGGATTGCCTACCGGTTGGAAGGCAGCTACGAAGAAATGCCGCCTAACTTACTCGATGAGCTCAACCGCGACAGGCGCTGGTGCCACGGCAATTTAATGAATTTTCGGCTGTTTTTCTCGAAAGGCATTCATCCCGTGCACCGTGCCGTGTTCCTGACCGGCTTAATGTCTTATCTCTCAGCGCCGCTATGGTGTTTGTTCTTAGTGCTGTCTACCGCGCTACTAGCCGTGCATACCTTTGGCACGCCGAATTATTTCCCAGAGCCGGGAATGCTGTTTCCCGTATGGCCGCAGTGGAATCCAACCTTAGCCGTGGGGCTGTTCGGTGTGACCGCGCTACTGCTGTTCTTGCCTAAGTTTCTTAGCGTACTGCTGGTGTGGATCAACGGTAGCCGCCAGTTTGGTGGACCGCTCAAAGTGTTGGCCAGCATGGTGCTCGAGTCGCTTTTTTCGATGCTATTAGCGCCGGTAAGAATGCTGTTTCACACCCGCTTCGTACTGGCATCAGTGATGGGGTGGGAGGTGCAGTGGCGCTCACCCTCGCGTGAAAATAGCGATACCACCTGGGGCGATGCGATACGCAATCATTGGAGCCAGACGCTGATAGGCGCCGTGTGGGCTGCAGGCGTTTACGTGCTTGAACCGACGTTTCTTTGGTGGTTATCGCCCATCGTAGTTTCTCTGATGCTGTCTATCCCGGTATCGGTGCTGTCGAGCCGTGTTTCGCTAGGGCGCCTCAGCTTTAAAAAGCGGCTTTTCCGTATTCCTGAAGAGACGCAGCCGCCGCGCGTGCTGCGGCGTATGGTGAAATTGCTTTCCCAGATGAACGCAGGAATGGCCGCACCGTCCTTTGCCCAGGTGGTGGTGGACCCAGTACCCAACGCGCTGGCCACTGCGTTAGGCGCTTCACGGCATTCAGATGCTGAGCCCGTGCGCAGACGCCGAGACGAGCGGGTGTCACGCGCAGTCAGGATGGGGCCTGCGGCAATGAGTCAGTTGGAGCGTTTAGACTTTCTAGATGACCCGGTGATGATGTCGCAGTTGCATTATCACGTATGGGACGATAGCAACGCGCATCAAAGTTGGTTTAGTTTTGGCCTGCCAGGGCGCGACTCCAAGCACCTGCCTACGTTTAAATGAGCGTTTTATAACGTCTAATCAAGCTGGCTGAAAGGCTGGCTTGATTCTCTTCTCTTCTCTTCTCTTCTCTGCTATTGCCATTCAATGCCGCGCTCGCCGTTTGCCAAAATTTACTACCCATATTGATTGATAGCGCTATGATTGATGGAGCGATAGTTTATGGAGCGATAGTTTATGGAGCGATAGTTGAAACGCGAAACTTTTCAAATCTCAATGATCTGTCAATATGATTAAAGTAGCCGCTGCAAGGCCGCATTGAGAAAAAGTAAGAGCGAAAGAAAAAGGAAAGCACTATGGCCCAGACCTATCACACCACGGTGGGAAGTCGCTGCTACCGCTTCGCAAGCCTAGCTGAGCTAATGGCAAAAGCCACGCCGCCTCGTTCGGGTGACCGCCTGGCCGGAGTGATGGCAGAAAGCGCTGCAGAGCGCGTGGTCGCCCAGATGCTACTGGCCGAGCTCCCGCTCACTACCTTTTTAAATGACGCCTTAATTCCTTACGAAGACGATGAGATCACCCGGCTAATTATGGATGATCATGACGCCGATGCTTTTGCCTCCATTCGACATCTCACAGTGGGTGATTTTCGTAACTGGCTGCTCTCGGATCATGCGTCCAGCGAAGCGCTTACCGCCATACGCGCAGGCGTTACGCCTGAAATGGCCGCCGCGGTCAGTAAGCTAATGCGCAACCAGGATCTCATCTTGGTAGCAAAGAAGTGCCGGGTCATTACCGCCTTTCGCAATACCATTGGCCTGCCTGGGCGGCTCTCCACGCGCTTACAGCCTAATCACCCTACCGACGACGTAACGGGCATTGCCGCCAGTATTCTCGACGGCCTGCTCTACGGTAGCGGCGATGCGGTGATTGGCATCAATCCCGCCACTGATAACGTCGCCCAAAGCGTTAAGCTGATGCGCTTAATGGACGATGTGATCCAGAAATATCAGATTCCTACTCAATCGTGCGTGCTCACGCATGTGACCAATACCCTGGAAGCGATAGAGCAGGGCGCCCCTGTGGATCTGGTCTTTCAATCCATCGGTGGAACGGAGGCGACTAACCGCAGCTTTGGCTTTGACTTGAGCACGCTGGCGGAATCCGAATCTGCGGCGCAGTCGCTTAATCGCGGCACGGTGGGGCGCAACGTAATGTACTTTGAAACCGGCCAAGGCAGCTCGCTTTCTGCCGATGCTCATCACGGGCTCGACCAGCAAACCTGCGAGGCGCGTGCCTATGCCGTGGCGCGTAAATTCAATCCTCTGTTAGTGAATACCGTGGTGGGCTTTATCGGTCCCGAGTATTTGTTTGACGGTAAGGAGATCATCCGCGCCGGGCTTGAAGACCACTTCTGCGGCAAGCTGTTGGGCGTGCCCATGGGATGCGATGTTTGCTACACCAACCACGCTGAAGCCGATCAAAATGATATGGATAATCTGCTGACGCTACTTGGCGTGGCGGGCTGCAACTTCATCATGGGTATCCCCGGTTCTGACGACATCATGCTCAACTATCAGACCACTTCTTTTCACGATGCGCTTTATGCGCGCAGAGTGCTGGGGCTGAAAGCGGCACCCGAATTCGAGCGATGGCTTGAAGAAATGCAGATTTTCCAGGATGTGAGTACCTATCGGCTTAATGACCAGCTGCCTGCTGCCTTTGCAAATAGCTTGCGTCATCTACCTAAGGAGCCTCGCCATGGCACATAACGGATCATCGCCTATCGTGGTGGAGAACCCCTGGGAGCGTCTCAGCGCCTTTACCGATGCACGCATTGGCTTAGGGCGAGCGGGCATCAGCCTGCCGACCAGCAAGCTGCTGGCATTCCAGCTGGCCCATGCTCAGGCGCAAGATGCGGTCCACTGCCCGCTAGACGTCGAAAAACTGGCCGATGAGCTTGCTCAGGCCCTTGATTTGTCTCAACCGCCTCTGCGCCTGCATAGCCATGCCCAAGACCGTGCAACGTATCTTCAGCGGCCCGATTACGGCCGTCGGCTTAATGACGAAACCCGTGAGCAATTGCAGCAAGCCGCTATATCTCCGCAGCGCTTTGACCTGTCGGTGGTGATTGCCGATGGGTTATCGGCACTGGCTGTGCAGCAGAACAGTGCAGCGTTTCTCAGCGCACTGTATCAACTGTTCAAAAACGATAACGCCGATTGGCAGCTAGCGGCGCTCACGATTGTTGAGCAGGGGCGGGTCGCGATTGGCGACGAGATAGGCGCACTGCTGAATGCTGATGCCGTGCTGGTTATGATCGGTGAGCGGCCTGGGCTGAGCTCGCCAGATAGCCTGGGGCTGTATATGACCTGGGCGCCTCAGCCAGGGCTAAAGGACGATAGCCGCAACTGTATTTCTAACGTGCGCCCGGCAGGCTTGAAAGTTGAAGAAGCCGCCAGGCGCTTTTTTTTACTGTTGAAGGAGGCCCGCCAGCGTAAGTTGTCAGGCGTTACGTTGAAAGACCGCAGCGAAGACGATGTGCTTGAAGGCGACGCCGCTGCAAACGGCTCCACGCGTAACTTTTTGGTTGCCGATTAACGCGGTTAATCCACGCAAGTTGCACCCTGAAAAGAGCCTTCTAGATCGATCAAATCAACATCTTCCAACAACAATATGGAACATCGTAATCAGTACTTGAAACGAGGAACGGCACGCCGCTGACAACTCTTTCGTTCCACATGAAAAGGTCGCAACGATGACACAACCCTCGATTGATCAGGCGTATCTGGCAAAGCGCCAGCTGCGTAAAGGTACTGCTGGGTGGATGCTGCTAGCAGGACTTGGCGTTTCCTACGTGATTTCCGGAGATTTTGCCGGTTGGAACTTTGGTATCGCCGAAGCGGGATGGGGCGGCTTTGCGATTGCCGCCTGCTTAATGGCGCTAATGTACCTTGCCTTGGTGCTATCGCTGGCGGAGATGTCGGCGGCGATACCGGCCGCGGGCGGTGGCTACAGCTTTGCTCGCCAAGCGATGGGGCCGGCAGGCGGATACTTAACCGGGCTTGCGGTATTGATCGAGTACGCCTTAGCGCCCGCCGCGATTGTGATTTTTATTGGCGCGGCGATTGAGTCATTGCTAGGCATCAATGGGCCACTGATTTACCTGATTTTCTACGCGGTGTTTATCGGTATTCATCTGGCTGGCGTGGGTGAAGCGCTTAAAGTCATGATGGTCATTAGCGGCCTGGCGGTATTTGCCATCCTAGCGACCGCTGTGGCGCTGGTGGGCAGTTTTGACGCGGCCAATCTATTTGATATAACCCCCACCGATGCAGCGGGCGCGAGCACGTTTATGCCGTTTGGTTGGTACGGCGTTTGGGCGGCGCTACCGTTTGGAATGTGGCTGTTTCTGGCAGTCGAAGGTGTACCGCTGGCCGCTGAAGAAGCCAAAGACCCCGCGCGCGATATGCCTAAAGGGATTATCGCTGCGATGCTGTTTTTGCTGTTCACCGCGCTGCTGGTGGTTGTGCTGTTAGCCGGTGCTGCCGGTGCTGAGATGATCGGGAAAAGCGGCGTGCCGCTGGTTGATGCGCTGAATGCGACCGGCAATCCGATGCTGGCGACCACGGTTAACGTGCTGGGCTTGGCTGGGCTAATTGCCTCGTTCTTTTCGATTATTTATGGCTATAGCCGATTGGTGTTTGCGCTATCGCGGGCGGGCTATTTTCCTAAGCGTCTATCGCTGACCAGCGGGCGTAAAGTGCCTTATCTGGCGCTGATTGTCCCCGGTGCGTTTGGTTTTCTGGCATCGCTAAGCGGGGAAGGCGACCTGATGCTAGCGATGGCCGTGGTAGGGGCAACCATTTCCTATGCGCTGATGGCGCTAAGCCATATTTTACTGCGTTTAAAGCAGCCTGATTTGCCACGGCCCTATAAAACCCCGGGGGGAGTTGTGACCTCCTCGATTGCGCTGGTGCTGGCCTTAATTGCCTTAACTGGCGTATATGCGTTTGATCCACGCGCGTTTAACTACACCATCGTGCTGTTTATCGCCGGTGCAGCCTACTTCTTCCTTTACAGCAAACATCATCTGGTGGCGAAAACAGCCGAAGAAGAGTTTGCGCTGGTGTCCGCCTCACCTGGGGATCTGGATAAGAGCGAACCCACATCAACTACCGCTAAACTGTAAGCGAGCCAGCGATTAGGCTACTGTGGTAAGCCCCTGGCGGTATGACGTCGGGGGGGGGGCTTAGGAACCTCTGATTAACTATTGTGCTTGCCTATACGGCGTTAAAAAATCGGCTCAAAATGCTCATTTACAGCGCGTAAACTCCGCTATGCTCGGGAAGATAATTAATGAGGCAATCATGACAGTAAGGCCGCATTTAGTGGTGTTTACCGGATCGGGAATCAGCGCTGAGAGTGGCATCAAAACGTTTCGTGCCAGCGACGGCCTTTGGGAGGACTACCCGATTGAAGACGTCGCCACGCCACGGGCGTGGCAGCGTAACCCACAGCAAGTGTTGGATTTTTATAATCAGCGCCGCGAGCAGATCCGCCGAGCTAAGCCCAATGCGGCACATAAAGCCCTGGCGGCCCTTGAGCAGGGTGGGTTTGACGTCAGCATCATTACCCAGAATATCGACGATCTTCACGAGCGGGCAGGTTCGCATCATGTGCTGCACTTACATGGTGAGATTTTAAAGGCGCGCTCATCGATTGATGACCGCATGCGCTATCCGCTACCTAAAGGGGGCATCGAACTGGGCCAGGTTTGCGACAAAGGCAGCCAGCTACGCCCTGATGTGGTTTGGTTTGGCGAGTCGGTGCCGCTATTTGCCGAGGCCTGTGAGCTTGTCAGTAAGGCTGATTTTCTATTGGTGGTGGGTACCTCGCTGGCGGTGATGCCTGCCGCTTCGTTGCTCTCGTACATTGACTACGAGACGCCCTGCGCGCTGGTCGACCCAGAGGCCGATATGCTCAGCCCTCCGGGCGTCTTGGCGATCAATGCCACCGCGGGCGAGGGTGTTCCCGCGCTAGTCAATCGCTGGAAGCAGCAAGGTAATTTGCGACTGTCTTGAAAATTCGAGCCGCAAGTGAATCGGTACAGCCTTTGGCTTTATTAAGCTCTTAAAAACCACGCTTTCATGACGTCGGTAATCTGGGTGATTTCCGCTTCAGAGGTGATATAGGCGGGCATGGTATACAGCCAGCGACCAATAGGACGCAGCCAAACGCCACGTGTGCGGGCAAAGTCTCCTACGCCTTTTAGCGTCTCTGCAGAGTGTGCCTCGATCACGGCGGTGGCACCGAGTACTCGAACGTCGGCAACGGCTGAATGTGCGTTTAGCGTCTGGTCTTCCAGTAGCTCATGTCGCAGCTGCTGGCTGAGTCTCGCAATTTTGCCCAGGTAATTCTCTTCCTCAAATACACGCAGACTCTCCAGCGCCACGCGACAGGCGAGCGGATTGCCCATAAACGTGGGGCCGTGCATAAAAGCATGCTGAGGGCTGTCACCGATAAAGGCGTCGTGGATGCGATCCGTCGCCAGAGTGGCGGCGTGACCCAGATAGCCGCCGGTTAAGCCTTTGGAGAGCACCATAATGTCCGGCGTCACGTTCGCGTGGTCAGCAGCAAACAGCTTGCCGGTGCGGCCAAAGCCGGTGGCCACCTCATCGAAAATCAGCAGCACGCCAAACTCATCGCACAGCGCCCTGGCGCCAGCAACATAGTCGGGCGAGGTCATGTTGAGCCCGCCAGCAGCCTGTAGTAACGGTTCCATCAATAGCGCTGCAATCTCGTGATGATATTGCTCAAGCACCCCTCGCAGGGCATGAAGATCGTGTTCAACCTGCTCTGCGGTGGCATCAAAAGGAGCCGTAGGTGCCGGGGCAAAATGATGCTGTGGCAGCAGGCCTGAAAAAAGGCTGTGCATGCCTTCTTCCGGGTCGCACACCGCCATACAGCCGGTGGTGTCACCGTGGTACGCCTTCATCAGCGAAAGCATCTTTACCTTGCCGGGATTGCCGATGAGCACCTGATATTGGAAGGCCATTTTCATTGCCACTTCCATGCCCACCGAGCCGCTGTCCGAATAGAAAACATGATTCAGCCCGGCGGGCGTAATACGCACCAGCTCACGCGCTAACTGGTCGGCGGGCTCATGGATTAAGCCGCCAAGCATGACATGGCACAGCTCGCCGGCCTGCTCACGAATAGCCGCCACCAAGCGCGGGTGGCCGTAGCCGTGGATCATGCACCACCAGGAACAGGTGGCATCCAGCAGGCGTTCACCGCTTTCAAGCACAAAGTGAGCACCTTCACCGCCGACCACCTTGGGCGCGGGTGCTTGTGTTTTTAGATGTGAATAAGGATGCCAAACCGGCGTATTCATAACGGCTCCAGGGAGAGATAGAGGGCGGCAGTCGCGGCCTCGGGGGCATCAAGATGAGGAATAATGCCTAAGCAGGGGGCCGCCAGTTTTGTTTTTAAATGGGCAATATTGGCCTCAAAGCGAGTTGAGTCGGCTGCAAAGCCGGGGTCGACCACGCTGCCTGCCCAGCCTGCGAGCCGCAGGCCATCGGCACGAATGGCTTCTGCCGTTAAGCGGGCATGGTTCAAGCAGCCTAGCTTTAGGCCGACGACCAGAATCACCGGCAGCTTGAGAGCGATAGCCAGGTCGGCGAAATCTTCCTGTTCGTTTAACGGGACCCGCCAACCGCCAGCACCTTCAACTAAGGTGAAGTTTCTCGGTGTTTGGATAAACGTTCTGCGCAGGAAGTGATTGATGGTGCTGGCTTTCAGCGGTTGGCCTGTTTCTATCGCAGCGAGATGAGGCGCGATAGCGGGTGCAAAAGTAATGGTGTTCACCGTGGCGTAGTCGACAGATGGCACGCTCTGTCGCTGTAATGCCAAGGCATCGTCGTTACGCAGACCGTCGCTTGTCTGCTTACTGCCGGAGGCCACAGGCTTAAGGCCCAATGTGCTCAGTTGCTGCTGGTGAGCGGCATATAGCAACGCGCTGGTCACCAATGTTTTACCCGCATCGGTATCGGTACCCGTCACGAACCAGACGTTCATAGTGATTTTTCCAACTGCAGTGTTAAGCAGCGATAGCTCACCGGCAGACCCTCCTGCTCCCGCCACTGCTCAAAGCGCGTTTGTGCAGTGGCGATGTCAGCTCGCGTAAGATGGGTGTGCGATCGAGCAAGCTGTGCTCCCACACCTTTAATGGACGCCATAACGGCATTTAGATCGGGATAGTAGAAACGCTCAATCGATGCGCTCTGCTGAATAATAGTTAAGCGGCTTTTACCGATGGCCTGCACGACACTTGCTTGGCTAGGCGTTTTTAGCAGAGCTTCGGGTCTCTGCCAGGCTTGGGCAACTTCTTTCAACGTTCCTGGCAGTAGTGTCGTGATATGCGCTTGCCCACCAGGCTGTAACACGCGGTAGAGTTCATCCATGACGGCGCCAATATCGGGACACCACTGCACCACCAGATTGGAAAACACCAGATCAAATGAACGCTCATCAAATGGCTGGGCGGCAGCGTCGCCTGGTTGCCAGTCAATGTTTTCACCGTGGCGCTGGCGGGCCTGTTCCAGCATGCCGGGCGCTAAATCTAATCCAGTGATATGCGCGCGGGTGTAACGGGTTGCCAATCGCTGGGTCCAGTAGCCGGTGCCGCACCCCATGTCCAACACGTTTAAAGCATGGGTAGGTAACGACCCCCAAAGTATCTCGCCTATTTGGCGCTGCGCAGTGGCTAGCGCATCGTAGCGAGGGGCGGCGCGGGAGAAGGCGTGGGCGACTCGCGCCTGCCAGTGAACTTCGCTGTTCAGCGTTAGATCCATCATAAAATCGCCATGTTGGCATGAGCCATCTGGGTCGCATGGCGGATAATTGACGCCGCGAGAGCCTGCTGCTGGGAGAGCATCGGGCAATGCCCGACACCGCTTAGCGTTTCGCTTATACGGTGCTGAGCGCGGCTAATGAAGGGATCATATTCGCCGGTGAGACGCACAGCCGGGCAGGGGGGCGCCGCTAAGCGTGAGCGATTATCAATCGACACCAGCCACTGTAGGCCGGTAGCAAGAGTGGTGTTGTGGGCGGGTGGTGTATCGCCCAGCAAACCACGTAGTTGCCGATATGCCTGCCGAGGGTTGGGTTCTCCTTGCGCCTGCCAGCGCAAAAAATGTTGCCACGTCGCGATAGGTTCGCGCTGAAAGGCACGTTGGAACGTATTTAGCTCGCTGATAGCGACACCGCCGCTGGCACTATCTTCGCCACGGGTACAGAAAGTATCGCCCGCACCGAGCAGAATTAGACCGCGTGGAGGGGGAAGGTGTTCAAGTAGCGCCGTTGCCAGTAGTCCGCCTAATGACCAGCCGACCCATACCGCATCGCAGGATAATGCTGATGCCATAGCGCCGGCTAACTGTGTCAGCGTTGCATGGTTTTTTATCTCAGGGGTATCGCCATAACCAGGCCACTCAATAGTCTTAATCTCAAAAGAGTCTGGCCAGTAAGCTTGTAGCGGTCGCCATATGCGGCTATCGACTCCCCAGCCAGAAAGCAGTATTAAGCGCAGGCGTTTCATAATGACTCCTGCTGCTGGCAGTCGTGAAGTGCCGCCAGCAGTCGATCAATATCCGCGTGCTGATGGCGTGCGCTAAGGGTAATGCGTAGCCGGGCTTCGCCTTTAGGCACCGTGGGTGGTCGAATCGCACCTACATGTATACCTTGTTCTCGTAACTGAGCGGCCCAACGCAGCGTGCGCAACTCGTCTGCTAATATTAGTGGTTGAATGGGGGTGGCTGAATCGCTGAGCGATAGCCCCAAATGCAATGCCTCATGGCGAAAGTAAGTGATGTTAGCGTGCAGATGGGCACGGTGTTCTGGTTCCTTCTGAACGATCTCCAGCGCTTTGAGGGTTGCGTTGGCAATGGCCGGGGGCTGAGCGGTGGTGTAGATGTAGCTGCGTGAAAACTGAATCAGATGATCGATTAACGCGGCATCCCCGGCTACAAATGCTCCTGCAGTGCCCAATGCTTTGCCTAGTGTGCCGACCAAAATCGGCACATCGTCACTACGCCAGGTGCTGCCCACACAACCACTTCCTTCATCGCCGAGTATTCCTACGCCGTGGGCATCGTCGATCATCAGCCAGGCATTATGGCGTTGGCTTACTGTTACTAGCGCCTCAATATCTGCGATATGGCCGTCCATGCTGAAGACCCCATCGCTGATGACGAGCTTGTGCGCGCTATCGCTGCGTTTCAGCAGATTATCCAGGTCTTTCATATTGCGATGATGATAGCGCCTGGAGCGTGCGCCGCTTAAGGTGGCTCCATCCAGTAGTGACGCGTGGTTGAGGCGGTCTTGACAGATAGCCGTGTGGCTATCCGTCAGTGCTTGCAGCACGCCAATATTCGCCATATAGCCCGTGGAAAAAAGCAGCGCCCGCTGCCGCCCCGTCCAGCTTGCCAAGGCTTCTTCCAGCGCATCGTGAATATCCAAGTGACCGCTGACCAAATGGGAGGCACCGGCCCCTGCCCCGAAACGCCGCGCGCCTTCGGCCTGGGCCTCGCTGACGCGTGGATCGTGGGCAAGACCCAAGTAGTCGTTACCTGCAAAGTCGAGCGTGTCACGCGGCAGTGCTTGGCGCGCTCGCCAACGGTGTTGCCGCTGATGATTTGCGCGTGCATCGTCTAAGCGTTGTGGCCATGCATCAAGCACTGACATCTACCGCTAACTCTGCAATGCGTTCGGCGTGCACCTGCTGCTGCGCTTGCTGAGCGAGACGGGCGACGTGGGTAGCGTCACTTTCACAGGTGTCGCGTGTTTCAGGGTGAAGGCCGAGCTTGTTAAACAATGCACGATCGCGATTTGCCTGGGGGTTGCTGGTCGTCAGCAGTTTATCGCCGTAGAAGATCGAGTTGGCCCCGGCCAAAAATGCCAGCGCCTGGGTCGACTCGTTCATCTGCTCACGGCCGGCGGATAGCCGCACGTGGCTCTGAGGCATCATAATGCGGGCGACCGCAATGGCGCGGATAAACACAATGGGATCTAGATCTTCGACGCTTTCCAGCGGCGTGCCGGGCACTTTGACCAGCATGTTGATCGGCACGGACTCCGGGTGTGGTGACAGCTTGGCCAGCTGTTGCAGCAGGGCGCTACGGTCTTTAGCCTCTTCGCCCATGCCAAGAATACCGCCGGAACAAACCTTCATGCCCGCGTCGCGGACGTTAGACAGCGTTTCCAGGCGGTCGCTGTAGGTACGTGTGGTGATGATTTCGCCGTAGTAATCCGGCGAGGTATCCAGGTTGTGGTTGTAGTAATCAAGGCCCGCTGTGGCAAGCCGGCTAGCTTGCTCGCCATCCACCATTCCCAGCGTCATGCAGGTTTCCAGACCGACCGCCTTGACCTGACGTACCATCTCTTCGACTAACAATAGATCCTTGTCGCGCGGGCTTCGCCACGCTGCGCCCATGCAAAAACGGCTCGCACCGGCTTCTTTAGCCGCCTTGGCTTGTTCGACGACTTTTTCAATTTCCAGCAGTTTCTCTTTTTCAAGTTGGGTATTGTAGTGACCGGACTGGGGGCAGTATTTACAGTCTTCTGGGCAGGCGCCGGTTTTAATCGATAGCAGCGTCGAAATCTGCACCGCGTTAGCATCAAAGTGGGCACGATGAACCTGCTGGGCTTGAAACAGTAGGTCGTTAAACGGTAGCGCGAAAAGCGCGTTGATTTCATCCAGCGTCCAGTCGTGACGCTGGCTAAGGCGTTTTTCGCGGGCTAATGACATGATGTAAACCTTTTGGGTTTTAATAGTTGACGAGACTTTAGCGGCGTTGCGCTTTATGTGTCAACGTTGGAAAGTTTTTAGGTTTACGGTGGCGATGGAAAGATTCGTCAATATAGCGCGCGCTCCTTTATACTCTGCGCCCTTTTCCACACTTGAGAGCGCGGATGTCTGCTTTTGATCGCCTCGTTGATACTGGTTCTACAGGATATGGTTCTTCTGGGCATGGCGACGGCTCCGTTGCCGAATTTCCGCGTCCCCCTGGGCGTGAATTCAAAGCGCGCGGCAGTTTTGTGACGCGCTGTGAGGCTTGCCAGCTTCCCGTCATGAACTGTTTGTGCCCGTATCAGGTGAAGGCTGAGAGCTACGCGCAGGTATGGTTATTGACCCATCCGCTCGAACATTTTAAGCCGACCAATACCGGGCGTTTGATACGCGATGTGTTGACAACGACGCAGGTGTTTACCTGGTATAGGATGGTGCCGGATGCACGCTTGCTGGCACTGCTGGAAGATCCGAGCTATGCGCCTTTTTTGATTTTTCCTGACGATCAGGTCGATTACGCCGATAGAGTAGTGGGGCGGGATGCGGTTGAAGAGACTAGAAGCCAGGCGCGCATTCCTGTATTTATTATTTTAGACGGCACCTGGCGCCAGGCGCGGCGCATGTTTCGCAGAAGCGTCTATTTGGATAAATTGCCGATTCTGCCGCTACATACCGAGCGTGAAACCCGCTATCGGTTAAGAAAGCCTGCGTCTAAAGCGCATCTGTGTAAGGCAGAAGTGGCCATCGAACTGCTGCGCCAGGGCGGTGATATCGCCGCTGCGGATAGGTTAGATGATTATTTTGATGTGTTTAACGATAGCTACGCGGCGAGCCGGCTGCATCACAAAATTGATCCGCCGACCGCCGCCATGCGGCGTCTTTCTGCACAGCGAGACGCAGCGCTCACCGGGGAGTGAGCGCTGCAAAGAGCGCTTTTACGCACTGCCAAATAACGCACCAGCAATTCTAAAGCCTGCCACCCAGGTGCCTATTGCCGAGCCGAGAGTGGCGAGAATAAAGACTAGCAAGGTGCGCGATACGCGGTTCTTCCACCAGCCTTTTAGCTGCGTGACATCGTGGCGCAACGTTGAGAAGTCGCGCACTTTGGGTTTACGCATGTAAAGCTCAACACCCGCAGCTACGAAGCCTGCGCCAATCGTCGGATTCAGCGATGTCAGCGGGGCGGCGAAGAAGGTGGCGATCACGGTCACTGGGTGTGCTAAAGCGATGATGGCCCCACCGCCCGCAAGAATTCCGTTAATCAAGAACCACTCAAGAACCAGCTGCCAGCCAAGGCCGGTGTTGCGCGAGAAGCCGACGGCAAAGCCCGTTAACACTAGCGCGGTAATCAGCCACGGCAGAATTTTCCAGAGTTTCGTTGGCGCCGGGGTCGCTTCAAGTGATTCGCGCTCAACCTTAGGGTCAGCGGGCAGCGGCGCTTCAAGATGCTCAACGGTCCCTTTCAGGTGACCTGCGCCGATGACCACCAGCACGTGCTGGTAGCGCCCCGGAGGGGCATCTTCTGCCAAGCGTAGCGCCATATAGCGGTCACGCTCGCGAATAAGCGGTGCATAAAGCGCTTCAGATTCGGCGGCAAACTCATTGAACGTTGCCTCAAGCATATCGCCTTCTTTGAGCTTTTCGATATCCTCTTTGGAAACATCCTGACGTGATAGCACGCTGCCGATAAGGCCTGAAAATAGCGAGAAGCGCTGCCACCACGGCACGTTGCGATAAATGCGCTTTAGCGTCAGGCCCACATCGCGGTCAACCAGCAGAAGCGGTAGCTGCAGCCGGCTAGCTTCTTCCACCGCCGCGCGCATTTCTGCCCCAGGCTGAATGCCGGACTGATCGGCAATGCGCTGCTGAAAAGCGCCCAGTGCAAGGCTTGCGGCCACCATGCCCGCTTTGCCTTCTTTAAATACTTGGAACAGGTCCTGTTCGCCCATGGCATCTGGGTTGGACATGCTGTGATGGCGGGCGTCACAGAGCTCAATAGCCACGGCATCGAACGCGCCGCTGTCCAGCAGCTTGCGCACGTCGTCCGCGCTCTCTGCTGATACGTGGGCAGTGCCCAGCAACGTATAGCGGGTATCGCCAATGGCAATCGTTTTTAGCGGCCCGCTGGTGGCCGGGAGTGAGGCCGGCGCTGCTTCCAGCGGTGGTGTCTGTGTGTCCGGCGTATCGTTACCAGACGCTTCTTCAGGGAACGTATCTTCGTGATTCATTAACGGCTCTCTAGTCGATCAAATAAGTAGGCCTGATGTGTGATATTTAACGTCGCCAGAAGGCGGGAGTAAAAAGCACCAGTACCGTAAAAATTTCCAGACGTCCTAGCAGCATGGCCATCACCAGGATCCATTTCGCGAGGCTAGGCAAGTCGCCATAGTTAGTGCTGGCTTCACCCAGTGCGGGGCCAAGGTTGTTGAGCGCTGACCCAACCGTCGACCAAGCCGTCACTTGATCTACGCCGGTCGCCATTACTCCTACCAGCATTAAAAAGAACAGTAGGACGTAAACGGAAAAGAAACCCCACACGGCTTGGGCAATGCCGTCGGGAACGCTGACTTTACCGACCTTCACCGCAATCACCGCGTTGGGATGAATCAGGCGCATGATTTCACGCATGCCCTGCTTAAGGATCAAAATAATCCGAATGACTTTCATGCCGCCCGCCGTCGAGCCGGAACAGCCGCCCACAAAGGCTGCGACAAAGAGTAAAAACGGCAGCGCCCCCGGCCACATCGAGAAGTCGGCGACGCTATAACCGGCGGTCGTGGCGACAGACACCACCTGGAAAATCCCGTGCCGTAAACCGCGCTCCGTTTCGTAGGTATTTGTCAGCCAGAGCGACAGCACCGTGATCACCGCCAGGGCGAGCAGGAAGAACATTAAAAAGCGTGCTTCCGGGTCATGGAAGTAGTGCAGCAGGCTTTTTTCACGCCAAGCGATAAAATGCAGGCTAAAGCTAAAGGCTGATATCAGCATAAAGACGACACAGATCATTTCAATCGTTGCGCTATCAAAATAGCCGATACTGGCGTCATGCGTAGCAAAACCACCGTTGGCAACGGTGGAAAAGCTGTGGCTCAGCGCATCAAACCAGCTCATGCCCGCCAGCATATACGCAATCATGCAGGCGATCGTCAGCGTGGCATAGATGTACCACAGGGCTTTCGCCGTTTCTGTGATGCGGGGGGTGAGTTTGGAGTCTTTGAGCGGTCCCGGGATCTCGGTACGATAAAGCGCCATGCCGCCAATGCCGAGCGTGGGCAGAATAGCCACCGCCAATACCACAATCCCCATGCCACCTAGCCACTGGAGCTGCTGGCGATAGTAAAGAATCGATTCGGGTAAGAAGTCGATGCCGGTAATTACCGTTGACCCGGTGGTGGTTAAGCCGGAGAACGACTCAAACACCGCGTCGGTAATGCTTAACGAGCCTTCTCCAAACAGCACCAGCGGCAGCGAGCCAAACAGCGCCAGTACCGTCCAAAACATCACGGCGATAATAAAACCATCACGGATCCGTAGCTCTTTTTGAGAGTGCCGGTTGGGTAAATACAGCAATAGCCCCGTGACGACCGAAATCGCCATGCCGATGATAAAGGCACTCCACACGCCGTCGCGAAACCACAGTGACATCAACGTGGGAGGCAGCATGGTAAGGCTGAAGAGCATCAGCAGCAGCCCCAAAATGCGCAAGATAACCCGCAGACTCATGGTTGTCGCATGCTCCTGTTATTCGTTCTGAGTGGCAGTGATGCTGGGGTTATCAAAAGAATGTTAAACCAACTTGGAACAGGCGCTCTACATCGCGGATACGCCGCTTATCGATCACAAACAGAATCACGTGATCGCCGCTTTCTACCATGACATCGCCGTGGGCAATCATGACCTCTTTGCCACGTACAATTGCGCCGATGGTGGTGCCGTCGGGTAAGCCGATGTCACGAATGGCACGTCCGACTACTTTGGAGGACTGCTTGTCGCCATGGGCGATGGCTTCAATCGCCTCGGCCGCTCCGCGACGCAGCGAGTGCACGTTAACGATGTCGCCGCGCCGTACGTGGGTGAGCAGGCTGCCGATGGTGGCCTGCTGAGGGGAAATTGCAATATCGATTTCGCCGCCTTGGACCAAATCCACGTACGCCGCGTTGTTAATCAGCGTGAGCACTTTTTTCGCTCCTAGACGCTTGGCGAGCAGCGATGACATGATATTGACTTCGTCATCGTTGGTCAGTGCGCAGAAGATATCGCACTCTTCAATGTTTTCTTCTTCCAGCAGGCGCTTGCTGGTGGCGCTGCCGTGCAGTACGACAGTACGGTCCAGACGTTCGGAGAGCGTGGTGCAGCGCTCCAGATTGTGCTCGATGATTTTCACCTGATGGCTGTGCTCTAAGTGCTCTGCCAGCCGCTCACCGATATTACCGCCACCGGCGATGACGACGCGGCGAAAGTCGCGTTCGACTCGGCGCAGCTCGCTCATTACCGCGCGAATGTCGCGACGGGCGGCCAGAAAAAACACTTCGTCGTCGGCTTCAATCACGGTATCACCGCGCGGAATGATCGGCCGGTTACGTCGGTAAATAGCGGCTACGCGGGTATCCACATTGGGCATGTGGTGGCGCAGAAAGGCGAGGTCTTGACCCACCAGCGGGCCGCCGTAAAAGGCCTTAACCGCCACCAGCTGAACCAATCCACCGGCAAACTCCAGCACCTGCAGCGCCCCCGGATGCTCAATCAAGCGGCGTACGTGATCGGTGACCACCTGCTCCGGGCTGATCAGCACATCAATGGGGATGGCTTCGTGGGCAAAAAGCCCTTTGCGGGTTAAGTACGCCGTGGCCCGCACTCGGGCGATTTTGGTGGGCGTACGAAACAGCGTGTGCGCTACCTGGCAGGCGATCATGTTGATCTCGTCGCTGTTCGTCACGGCGATCAACATATCGGCATCTCCACAGCCCGCCTGGCGCAGCACTATAGGATAAGAACCCGGCCCCGTGATGGTACGGATGTCGAGTTTGGTGTGTAGCTCGCGTAGTTTTTTGGCATCAGTGTCGACGACGGTGATGTCGTTTTCTTCGCGAGCGAGGTGTTCTGCTAAGGTGCCGCCGACCTGGCCGGCGCCAAGAATGATGATTTTCATTGCTGAGCATCGGTTCCGTTAAAAGCACCAGCGCGATGTCGAAAGACGATCGATCTTTCGACTCCTTCCTGCTAGACCCTGACGTTCATGAGTGCATCGATTCAGGGCGTCTATCATGCGCTGCAATAAAGGCGGCGGCCAGTGTAAACTAGCCGCCGCTGAAAAGCAGGTGAGTATTACTCTAGCGTGAAGCCGACCTTAACCGTGACCTGCCAGTGCGCTACCTGGCCGTCTTCAATGTGGCCACGAGTATCAATCACTTCTAGCCAGCGCATATGTTCAATCGTCTGCGATGCTTTGGCCAGAGCGTTCTGTACTGCTTCCTCGATGCCTTTCTCGGAGGACCCGGTTAGCTCTACAAGCTTGTAGGTATGATGACTCATGATATCTCCTTCCTTGTCGTAGATTCACTGCCGAGATGAGGCGATAACAACGTAGTCTCGGCTAGGCAGTGCGCTTTTCTAGTCTGGCATAAAAAAAACCATCGTGACTGCTTACGGCAGGAAACAATTGGCGACCAGCGCCGCTGACAATGCCCCAGGCGACGTCGTTAGGCGTCGTAACGTGGGCATCCGGGGTGCGAGCAAGAAACGCCTCAATCTGCTCAGCGTTTTCTTCCGGCAGCACAGAGCAGGTGGCGTATAGCAGCGTGCCGCCTTCACGCAGCATGGGCCAAAGATTGTCTAGCAGCTGACGCTGAAGCTTGGCCAGCGGGCGGATATCGTCCTTACGGCGCAATTTTTTGATATCCGGATGGCGTCGGATAACGCCAGTGCCCGAGCAAGGTGCATCGAGCAAAATGGCATCAAACGGGGTGCCGCTCCACCACTCGCGCTCGGTGGCATCGGCATGCTGCAGCACGGCTTCAACGCCTAAACGGCTTAGCGTATCTTCCACCCGCGCTAGGCGCTGGTTATCGCTATCAATCGCGGTCAGTTGAAGATCAAACTGCTCTAGCAAATGAGCTGTTTTACCGCCGGGTGCACAGCAAGCATCCAATACACGGGAGCCGGGGCGTGGCGCAAGCGCGGGCCCCAGTAACGCCGCCGACAGCTGGGCCGCTTCATCTTGAACGCTAATGTGGCCGTCTTCGAAACCGGGCAGCACCGTGACGTCGCAGGGCGTTTCCAGAGTGATAGCATCGGGGGCATGCAGACATAACTGCCCAGCCAGTCCTTGTTCGGTCAGTAGGGCTAAATAGGCTTCACGGTCATTGTGATGCTGATTCACTCTCAACGTCATCGGGCCTGCGTGATTGTTGGCCTCAATGATGTCGCGCCACTGCTCAGGCCATGCCTGGCGCAGCGCATTGAGCAGCCAGGGTGGATGCTCTAGCGCGACGTTCTCATCTTTATCTACCTGGGCTTGGAGCGCTTCGGACTCGCGCTGCAGACGACGTAAGCAGCCGTTTAAAACGCGGGTAGCCCACTCCTTCTTGAGCAAGCGCGCAGCGCCCGCGGTTTCGCCGACTGCCGCATGGGCCGGGATGCGCATATACAGCAGTTGATAAATACCGACCAGTAGCAGCGCCTGAACATCGCTGTCGCGCTTCTTAAACGGCTGCTTGAGCAGCAGGCCGGCTAAGGCTTCCAAACGCGGTAAGCGGCGGCAGGTACCAAAGCAAAGTTCTTTTAGCAGCCCGCGGTCGCGAGCCACGACGCTGTGGTCGTCTAATCCAGCCAGTGAGCCTTGGTCGCTAAGCACCGGGGCCAGCGCACGCGCTGCAGCGGCGCGTACTTCTTGGCCACTGCCGCCGCTTTGTGGGGAGCGCTTTTGGTTCATCGTGAGTTTCCTTCGCTGGACTGTGCTGCTGGTTTACCAAAACGAGTGTCAATATGAGCGCCGAGGCGAGTGCCGGTGGCAAGACGCGCGTGGCGCGCATTCAACAGGTCGCGCACGGCCATGGCTTTACCGCCGGGCAGCTGCGCGCTGGTCACCCGTAGCACCTCGCGGCCCTCTACGCCGCAGGCAATCCGCAGATGATCATCGCCATGATCTAGCAGGGTGCCAGGGGCACGGGGGGCATGGTCACCTTCTCCCACGCTCGCCATCAGCAGCCGAAGGCGCTCATCTCCCAGGGCGCACCAGGCCACAGGCCAGGGGTTGAAGGCACGGATTTTGCTGGCTAGCAGTTGAGCCGGCTGAGCAAAATTGAGCTCCGCTTCAGCCTTGCTCAGTTTGGCGGCATAGGTGACGCCATCTGCAGGCTGAGGCGTGGCATGAACGCTATCGGTGGTCAGGGCGTCCAGCACGAGAATCAAGGCGTTCGCGCCTTGGGCCGCGAGGCGGTCGTGTAAATCACCGCCGGTGGTGTGCAGCGTGATAGGCGTGCGCACTTCTGACAACATCGCGCCAGTATCCAGACCAGCATCCATCTGCATGATGGTCACGCCGGAGGCGCTGTCACCTGCTTCAATGGCCCGCTGAATGGGCGCTGCGCCGCGCCAGCGGGGGAGCAGCGAAGCGTGAACATTGATGCAGCCTAATCGCGGTATATCCAGCACCGCTTGAGGAAGCAGCAGCCCATAGGCGACCACCACCATGATGTCTGCATTAAGCGCGGCCAGTTCGGTTTGAGCCGCAGGCTCTTTCAGGCTCTGGGGCTGATACACCGGCAGGTCGTGTTCCAACGCCAGCTGTTTCACCGGGCTGGGCGTGAGTTTGCGACCACGCCCGGCAGGGCGGTCGGGCTGCGTATAAACCGCCACCACGTCATGCTGGCTTTCCAGCAGCGTTGCAAGACTTGAAGCGGCGAATTCAGGCGTGCCGGCAAAAACAACGCGCAATCGTGACATAAAGAGGGGGTTACCTAGCTTATGTAAAGTATCAGTAGAAAACGTTAGGCGTCCTGCATCTGCTTATGGCGTTTCTGCATTTTTTTGAGGATGCGGTCACGCTTAAGTGGCGACAGATAGTCAACAAACAGCACGCCTTCAAGATGGTCATGTTCGTGCTGAATGCAGTGTGCCAGCAGGCCTTCTGCCTCTAGCTCGTAGGCATCGCCGTTGCGATCCAGCGCGTTGAGCTGCACCTTAAGATAGCGCGGTACTTCGGCGTAATATTCCGGAATCGACAGGCAGCCTTCCGACAGCGGCTCTTTCACGTCGCCTATCGGGGTGTAGCGCGGGTTGATGAGCACCAGCGGCTGAGAGTTATCGTCGCTTACATCCATGACAATGACACGGAGGTGGACATCGATCTGCGTGGCGGCTAGACCGATACCCCGAGCGTCATACATGGTCTCCAGCATATCGTCGACAAGCGTACGTACCGCATCGTCGACGGTTTCCACCTCAGCGGCCTTGGTGCGCAGGCGCTCATCGGGGAATTCAAGAATAGGAAGTTTGGCCATGGCGTTACAATCACCGTTATGCTGAGTCTAAATTAAGTCAAACTAGGCTGTGAGCAGCGTCGTCCAGCCTAAGTACTTTATGATGGGCCACTATACCATGCTGTCAACGTTTCTGGGCATGCGCGCCCACTGCTCACAGCGTTTCATCATCTACATCATCATCGCACCGGGGAGAGCAGCATGGCGATAAAACAACACCTTTCTCGCCGCGCTTTTGGCGCACTGTGGTTGAGCGCCGCGTTGTTAGTAGGCGTTGCTTGTGCCGCTGAGAACGGCCAGCGGGTAGTAACGCTTTCACCTCAGGTGCCTATTTCGATAGATGTAGCGCAAGCCTTTTTACGACAGCATCGCGTGGTCAATAACGCTGAAGACATCAACGAGCTGGCCTACGTTGTCGCCGGTGAAGAGCGCCGCTTGATGAGTGGCGCGGGCGATAAGTTCTATGTGAGAGGCGACGTCCTACGCCACGCTCAAGTGGGAATTTACCGCCAGTCATCGACTTATCAAACGCTGGATGGCGCTCTCTTAGGCGTCGAACTTATTAACGTCGGCACTGCTCGGCATGTAAGCGATGACGGCGATATTGCGCAGCTTGAAGTGCTTAGCTCCCATCAGGAAGTGCGGGTTAACGATCTTGTTTTACCGCTACCAGAGCCTGCGCTGGGCTCTGAGCTGATCCCGCGCGCGCCGTTAACGTCAGTCGAAGGGCGCATCATTGCCGTGCCTGATGGCGTGCGCTTTATTGGGCGCCTGCAAATCGTTACGCTGGATCTGGGCCGCCTTGATGGCCTGCTGCCAGGCCACGTGCTGCAGGTTGAGCAGCAAGGGGAGCGGGTTAGCGATCCGCGAAGTGAGGAGATGATTCAGCTGCCCAGTACCGAGGCGGGCAGCGTTATGGTGTTTAAGCCCTTTGATCACGTCAGCTATGGGCTGGTGGTGCAGGCATCGCGCGTGCTGGAAGTCGGTGATCACGTCTCTTCATCGGTTCGTTAATTAGGCGGGAAGCATCAACGTTGGTGAGTAAGGAGGAGGTATGAACACGCAGCAATGGCTGGTTATCAATGCGCTGCCTGGTATGGGCGCACTGCGGATTGCGCAGTTGGTTGCCCGTCAGCCGCAGTGGCCGGAAGGTTGGCTGGCAGCGCTGCCGAGCCGCGCAGCCAAAGAGCTGAGTGTGTGGCTTGAGCATCCTGCTCGTAGCCCGCTGCAAAAGGTGGTTGATGACACGCTGGCATGGCAGAAACACACCCCTAATCGGCATGTGCTGCACCGCGACCACCCCGCGTGGCCGGCACTGCTGAATGAAGTCGCCGATCCGCCGGTAGTGCTGTGGGCCCAGGGCGACCTTGACGCACTGGAAGGGCCTAAGCTTGCCATAGTGGGAACCCGCCGCCCGACCGGCGAAGGCAGTCACAATGCACAAACGTTTGCCCGTGACTTAGTGCGCCGTGGCTGGTGCGTGGTCAGCGGTATGGCGCTCGGCGTGGACGCGGTTGCTCAGCGTGCGGCACTGAAGGCGGGCGGCAGCACGATCGCCGTACTGGGCTGCGGCATTGATGTGATTTATCCCGCCTCACATCGTGATCTGCACGAACAGCTCAGCCAAGTACCTGGCGGGCTGCTGCTGTCGGAACACCCGCCTGGCACGATAGCGCGGCCAGCGTTCTTTCCTCGCCGCAATAGAATCGTCACCGGCCTTGCCCTCGGCACGCTGGTGGTCGAGGCAACCGAAAAAAGCGGCTCGCTGGTCAGTGCGCGGCTCACGTTAGAGCAGAATCGTGAATTATTCGTGCTACCCGGTTCACTGCATAACGTGCAGGCAAGCGGTTGCCTGGCGCTATTGCGTCAGGGAAGTGCCTCGTTGGCCTGTAGCGTTGACGATATCATCGCTGATCTTGGCCACTGGGCGGGGGCGTTTATCCCTGAGGCTGATGCCATTCAACCTGGCTTGGGGGCGTTGGAGGGTAGCCCGACTAGCGCGGAGCCGCTACCGGATACGCTACTAGTGGCGCTGTCGGCTACGCCAACGCCTATTGATTTACTGGTGCACGCAACCGGTGTGACGGTCAGCGACTGCCAGCAAAGGTTGCTGATGCTGGAGCTAGACGGCTGGGTAACCCAGCAAGCGGGGGGCTGGGTGCGGCTGCCGCGCCCATGATAGGATAAAACCATTCAAGGCACGTTAGCCCTGACGGTGAGGAGAGACCATGAGCCTGGCGACCGACCTAACCCCTGCGATTAGCGCTCTGCGTGCCGGGGGCGTGATTGCATGCCCTACGGAAGCTGTCTGGGGGCTTAGCTGCGACCCTGAAAATGACGAAGCCTTGGCGCATCTTATGCGCATGAAAGAGCGCGACCCCGCAAAAGGCCTCATCCTTGTTGCCGGCAGTATCCAACAGTTTCAACCTTGGTTAAGCCAGCTGCCGCTGACCATGCACGCGCCACTGGCCGCTAGCTGGCCAGGTCCTAATACTTGGTTAGTGCCTGACAACGGTCGTAGCCATGGACTCGTGCGTGGCGCCCATGCGCGTGTAGCGCTCCGCGTGACCGACCATCCGGTGATGAAAGCGCTGTGCGAAGCCTTTGGTGGTCCGCTGGTGTCAACGTCGGCCAACCGTTCGGGAGAGCTACCCGCGATGAGCGCCGCTGAGATCACTGGCATCTTTGGTGATGAAGTGGCTCATTTGGTGCAAGGCGAGCTAGGTGGCAATGCCAAGCCCAGTATCATTAGAGACCTAGCCACCGGTAAAAGCATGCGTTCTTAACCGGCGCTCCAACTACTTACCATTCTCCAATCACTACTCACCGCCCAGGAGTTACCGTGGCCCACGAGCATCTTGACGACGTTAAACGCTACCTTCTGGATTTGCAGGATCGGCTCTGTGCAGGCTTAGCTCAAGCCGATGGCGAGGGGCAGTTCAAAGAAGATAGCTGGAATCGTGAAGAGGGCGGCGGCGGCCGTTCCCGGGTGTTAACGAACGGTGGCGTGTTTGAAAAGGGCGGTGTCAATTTCTCGCATGTTTACGGTGCCCAGCTTCCGCCGTCGGCCACCGCCGCGCGTCCTGAGCTTGTCGGGCGCAGCTTTCATGCACTGGGTGTTTCCTGGGTGCTGCACCCGGAGAACCCTCATGTGCCGACCAGCCATGGCAATGTGCGCTTTTTTATCGCTGAGAAAGCCGGAGAGCCGCCGGTCTGGTGGTTTGGCGGCGGCTTCGATTTGACGCCCTTTTACCCAGTGGTGGAAGACGTACAGCATTGGCATCGCGTCGCCAAAGCGGCCTGCGACCCGTTCGGAAACGATGTTTATCCACGCTACAAAGCATGGTGCGATGAGTACTTCTACTTGAAGCATCGTGATGAAACGCGCGGCGTGGGCGGGCTGTTTTTCGACGACCTAAACGAAGGCGATTTCACAGAATGCTTTGCCATTCAGCAAGCGGTGGGTGACAGCTTCCTAGATGCTTATTTGCCTATTGTAGAGCGCCGTAAGCAGGATGCCTGGGGTGAGCGCGAGCGTGATTTTCAGCTCTATCGGCGCGGTCGCTACGTGGAGTTTAACTTAGTGTGGGACCGCGGCACGCTGTTTGGCCTACAAAGCGGTGGGCGCACAGAATCTATTTTGATGTCAATGCCGCCGCTCGCGCGCTGGGAATACGCCTTTACGCCCGAGCCAGGCAGCGCTGAAGCTGATCTGCAAAACTTCTTACACCCACGGGACTGGCTAAACGAAGCCGCCGAGGGCGTGCCTTACCGGAACTCTATTGAAGCGCCGTTATGACCGATTACTACTGTGTGTTTGGAAATCCAGTCAAACACTCCAAGTCGCCGCTGATTCATGCCGAGTTTGCTCATCAAACGCAGCAAGCGGTTGAGTACACTGCCCAAGAGTCGCCACTTGATGGTTTTGCGGACGCTTGGCAAGTATTTGTTGAAGAGGGTGGGCGCGGTGCCAACGTCACCGTGCCGTTCAAAGGCGATGCTTTTGAACTATGCGATACGCTGAGCCATCGAGCCGCCCGAGCCGGAGCGGTGAATACGCTAGTAGTGGGAGGCAATGGCCGCACCCACGGCGACACCACCGATGGCATCGGGCTGGTACGTGATCTGGCCTATCATCGGGTGGCGTTAGCGGGAAAGCGGATTTTAGTGGTCGGGGCAGGCGGTGCCGTGCGCGGCATTCTGGAGCCACTGCTTGCCGAGCAGCCCAGCGAAGTCGTCGTGGTTAATCGCACCGCCGCCAAAGCCGAGCAATTGGCCTGCGATTTTGTTGATCTGGGGCCTATCACTGGCGGTGGTTTCGACGCTATTAACGGAACGTTTGATGTGGTGATTAACGGTACCAGCGCTAGCCTTTCAGGCGACTTACCGCCGCTACCTGATGCGTTGTTTAATCCCAATGCCTGGGCCTACGATATGATGTACGGGGCTGAGCCGACGGTGTTTTTGCAATGGGCCGGGCCACGTGGCGCTAAACTGCTAGACGGCTTAGGCATGCTGGTCGAACAGGCCGCCGAGTCATTTTTTTTGTGGCGCAACGTGCGCCCGGATACGGCGCCTGTGCGTGAAAGGCTGCGCCAGTCGCTACAATTTGGTGTTCTTTAGCATTGAAGCGTTTCTTTACACTATTTGAGCAAAGCTAGTGCTTATTCTGCGTTAGAAGTACAAGTATCTTCCTTTCACTCTTCACACTGCCTTCGTGCCGCTAAGCAAGGAGGCAGTGTGCCATCTAGCGCTGACCACACATACCTGCTTTTTGTGTATTGACCTTCGGCGCAAATAATAATTAATAAAACATATATATAACATGGTGCATTCAGCCATATATCTGCACCGTGGAAGAGCTATAGATTCACTTGAATCACAGTGTCACGCCATTCTCAATCATTAATAAATTGATTTTTAAAAAAAATAATAATTATGGCACCAAGTGTGCTGTGTCAGCTGTAATCGTTCTTTAAAAGAGCACTACTATGAATTTACCAATCTCTTCCTCCGGTAGTTTTACCGAAGCAACCATGGGCATGCCCAAGTTTCGTCAAAGTGTGATTACGCTTGATGGCGTTAAAAAGACGTTTTCCAGCCCCGGTACCGAGCCTATTAATGTCATTGATGACATCACCCTCGACATCAAGCAGGAAGAGTTCGTCAGTATTGTAGGCCCCAGTGGTTGCGGCAAAAGTACCATGTTCAACATTATTGCCAGCCTGCTAGAGCCCAGTGATGGCAGCATCACTTTGCATGGCAGCGACCCTAGTTGCGGTGCGCGGATTGGTTATATGTTGCAGCGCGACTTGCTGTTTCCTTGGCGAACAATCATCGACAATGTCTGCCTCGGCCTTGAAATCCAGGGCGTGCGCAAGGTTCGGCGCTACGAAATGGCGCGCGATCAGCTGGCCCGCTATGGCTTGGCTGATTTCGCTGACCAATATCCTCATACCTTATCAGGCGGGATGCGTCAGCGGGTTGCATTGATTCGTACGCTAATCACAGACCCCGACCTTATTCTCCTTGATGAGCCTTTTTCAGCCCTCGACTACCAAACGCGGCTAGTGCTTGAAGAGGAGATCGTTTCAATCCTGAAAGAGCATCACAAAACAGTGGTGTTGATCACCCACGACATCGGCGAAGCCATTGCCATGTCGGATCGCGTTGCCGTCATGACCCAGCGGCCTACTTCGGTGAAGAAAATTTATGACGTGGGCTTATCACGCGAGCTCGGCTCTTGTCTCAAAGCGCGCAGTGATGCTCGCTATCAGCAGTTCTTCGACAGCATCTGGGACGATTTAGATATTCAGATCGTCGGAGGTGCGGCATGAGCGAAGAAAAACTGTATACCCATACCATTAGCGCTGGCAGCATCAAGGAGAACAACGAGCAGTGGACGCGCAATTTACTTTTCACCGATAACCTTTGGCGAGGCGCTGGATTAGCGCTGGTTATCATTGTATGGCAAGTCGGTGTGAGCACAGGTTGGATCAACTCATTTCTGATGGGCTCGCCGGTGGGAATCGCTAACGAGGCTTGGCGTCTCATTCAGTCGGGGCAGCTACTCAACGATACCGTTGCGACTGTTTATGCCACGGTCGCAGGCTTTCTAGCAGGCAGCATTCTTGGCTCCATCGTGGGTTTACTGCTGTGGTTCTCACGCACGACGGCGCGCATCATCGACCCTTTCGTAGTGGCGCTCAATGGCCTACCCAAAATTGCTCTAGCACCGATGATTATCATTTGGTTTGGCTCGGGCATGTTCTCAAAAATTATGCTCGCGTTTGTGGCGACCTTTGTCGTTGCGTTGCTCTCTGCTTATCAGGGTACGCATCAAATTGACCGTAACCTGATTAATCTAATGCGTTCGCTAGGTGCCAGCCGCCGCGAAATTTTCACCAAGGTGGTGACTCCCGCCACGCTGCCCTGGATTATCTCTGCCTTCCGTTTGAATATTGGTTTCGCCTTGATCGCTGAAATCGGGGGGGAGTTCATCTCTTCCGATCGCGGGTTGGGCCGCATGATCTTCGTGGCTGGGAATCTGTTTAATCTCAACGTTGTTTGGGTGGGCGTGATCATGCTGATGATCGTGGCCATCGTGCTTTACATCATCGTGTCCCAGGTAGCTAAGTTGTTGTTGCCTTGGGAAAAAGGACAAAAATAATAGTAGTGACGTTATTAACTCCTGTAGCACTGACCCTAACCGTAAGAGGTATCTAATAATGAGCATTTCTTCTGCCTATAAGTGCGTTGCCTTGGGCGCAAGTTTGGTTGTGCTGGGTGCTACCACCCATGCTCAGGCTGATGATATGGATACTATTTTGATTAACGAAGCATTCCATTCGCTACTCTATCTACCTGTCTATGTAGCCAAGCACGAAGGGATTTTCAATGACCATAATATTGATGTACCCGTAGTACGGTCTGCTGGGTCAGGCCCTGTGGCACTGGCATCAGTGCTCTCCGGCGAATCGCAGTTTTCGGTACATGGCCCGGAGCACGTTGGTTTTGCCCAGGAGCAGGGCGGTAGCGGCAAGGCAATTAGTGCCGTCGCCAACAGTGCGCCGGTGTGGGTGCTGGCGCATCCTGAACTCGACTACTCTTCACCCGCGGATCTTGCAGGAAAAGACGTTGTAGTGGGATTAGCGCCAGGTACCTCCAATACGTTGATCCGCCGATTTATCGAGGATGCCGGTCTCACTGGAGAAGTGAAGGTCACTGAGGTGCAGAACGGCTCTGAACTGGGGCCAGTTCTATCCGGACGAAGTGATATCGCTGTCTTGTATCAGCCCCAGGTTGAGCAAGGTATTTCTCAGGGGTTGGAAATTATCCACGCTTTCACTGACGACTATCCAGAGTATGCATTCTCAACTATCAATACCTCCCAGGTCATGATCGATAACAACCCTGACTTAGTGGCTCGTTTTGTTGAGGCGATCAACGATTCACTGGCGCTTATCCACTCCGATCCCGAAGCTGCCAAGGCGGTGGCACGATTGGAGTTCGGTGACTTGCAAGGTGATGTGGTGGATGCCGCTGTGCAGCGCATGATCGACAATAACGTCTATCCCGAGAGTGTGCTGATCACTGAAGAGGCATTCACCAACGCTATTGAGATGCAGCACTTCGTCGGTAACATAAAGGGTGAGATGTACTATGACGATATTGTGGACGCTTCTTTTGCCAATGCAGTCGTGCAATAAATTTAGTAACGCTTCATATCGGGTGAGGCATGAGCCTCACTCGATATGGTTATTGGAGTAAGGACTGCATGCTGTCAGCACTACTTTTCTTCTGCTTGGTGGGTAGTGTGGCTGGCGTGATCGCCGGTTTGTTTGGTATTGGAGGGGGAGTGGTGATCGTACCTGCACTGATCACTTCTCTCAGTCAGCAAGGTGCAATAGCCGTTGAGCTATTGAAGCGTATGCTTCCTGGACTAATGCTAGGTGCTGTCCTGGGGGGCTGATCGCTGGGCAACTACGGGCCGACTTGTTAGAGCGATATTTTGGAATCTTCATATTGTTACTGGCCCTTCGCATGCTGCTGGCCAAGCCACCCAAGGCTGGCCGGCAACCGGCCAGCCTCCTAGCAATGTTTACCGTGGGCACGTTCGCTGGCATCGCATTCTTCAGCGTGCCCTGCGCTCGCATTGGCGTGCGGCTTGCTCATCACTTATCACTGCAGCTACTCAGGCGCTTATTTGCGCTGTTGATGCTGTTGGTTGGCCTAACATTGATTATCTGAGCGGTTCATCGGGCCGCTGGCGTAATTGGAGACTAATGTGATGCATGATCCCAAGATGACCATTAATGCCTTTCAGTTAGCGTTGGCTGAGGGGAAAGCCGAGCCTCTCGACTGGTGGCACGCCTGCACTGCACGTATCGATCAGCGGGAGCCTGATGTGCAGGCCTGGGAAGCACTGGCGGTAGAGCAGCCTGTAGCGCCAGAAACGTACCTTGGAGACAGTCTCTTGTATGGCGTTCCGGTAGGCATTAAAGATATTATCGAGACGGTCAATTTGCCCACTAGTTGGGGCACTCGTGGCTACTTATCCTCTCCAGGAGCGCTGGTAGACGCGGCCCTTGTGACGCTGCTAAAGGAACAGGGTGCACTGATCATGGGGAAAACGGTCTCTACCGAATTTGCCTACTTCACCCCCGGTAAAACTCGCAATCCTCACGACCCTTCACGTACCCCGGGTGGCTCATCCAGTGGCTCAGCGGCCGCAGTAGCCGCTGGCATGGTGCCCATTGCCTTCGGAACACAAACGGCAGGCAGCATGATTCGCCCGGCGAGCTATTGTGGGGTATTTGGCTTCAAGCCGACGTTCGATACTCTAAGCCCCGCTGGTGTGAAGCCCTGTGCAACGTCGCTCGATACCCTGGGGTGGTTCGCACGGCATATTGAGGATATTTGCACTACTTTCTCAGCACTGACGCGGGCTCCGCTAATCACATCATTGAAGAACCTTGCTGGCGTACGAGTGGGTGTCCGCAGCTTGCCCGGTGATATACCGCTGGATACCGATGTTGAGCAGGCACTTGCCCATGCTCAAGAGCGGCTTGTGCAAGCGGGTGCTGAACTGGTGCCATTAGCGTTGGATGCTCGCTTTGAAGCGTTAGTCGAACATCAAAAGGTGGTGATGGCCTATGAGGCGGCTCAGTCGCTGGCCAGCGAGTACTCACGCTTCGCTGAGCAAATGGGACCTAAGCTGGTTGAACTGATCAAAGATGGTAAAGCCATCAGCTACGTGCGCTACCTTGAGGCGCGGCGCACAACAAATACGATGCAACAAGCAATGTCGTCGCTGTTCGATGAGGACGTCGATGTGATCCTTGCTGCAAGCGCCTCCGGTGTGGCCCCAGAAGGCATAGAAGTAACGGGCGATCCGCTTTATTGCCGTGCCTGGACGTTGCTCGGCGTACCATGTCTCAATCTACCGTTAAGTCAGGGGGCGGACGGCATGCCGGTAGGCGTGCAGTTAATAGCAGACCGTTGGCAAGATCAAAAGTTGCTGCAAATTGCCAGCACCCTGATGGCAAAAGAGATGCCAGCAGAAGCTAGGTATTGCTATGGCTGATCCAACACTGCCTTGTTACGTTGGAGTAATAAGGCAGTGGGCAGTGCGCCCATGCAGGTACTCTCAATGTCGAGCCCATTGCCGCCTTCTAGTTGGCATTCATGTATGACGCTGAGCCCAAAAATAGATGCCACCAATACACGCAGGCAGGACGAGCCGCAGTTAATCATTTACACCTCAATCAAGCTATCAAGGACGCGGGCAGTTGGGCTTACGGCCATTGCTGCGGGCTTGCTCATAGGTAGCCAGAGCCTGATTCATATTGGCTTGTAGGCCTTCAATCCGATTACCTTGGCCGGGGTGAGTCGACATCCACTCAGGGGGCGCGCCGCCGCCAGTGGCGGCCTGCATGTTTTCCCATAGCGTCACGCTCTGGCGTGGGTCAAAGCCCGCTTGCGCCATCAGATCCAGGCCAATCACGTCAGCTTCACTTTCATGCGCCCGCGAAAAGGGCAGCACGATGCCGTATTGAGCTCCCATGCCCAGCACACCCATCAGCTGTTGGCCGCCGGCGGACTGCATGCCTGCCGCGCTGGAAATAGCTGATAAACCTAACGATGTTGCATTTTGAGTGGAGGCGCGTTCATTAGCATGGCTCGCCAGCACGTGACCGACTTCATGCCCTATGACCGATGCTAGCTGATCCTGGCTAGTGGCAACGTCCAGCATGCCGGTATTCACGCCGATATAGCCGCCGGGTAGTGCGAAGGCGTTGGGCTGCTCGGATTCAAAGACACGGGTTTGCCAGTCTAACTGCTGCTGCTCGGCGGGGAGTACGGCGATAACAGCATCGGCAATACACTGCACGTAGCGTTGGCTAGATTGGTTGGCAGAGGGAAGCTCTTGCTGGTACTGAGAAAATGCCTGGCGGCCCATGTCATTGAGTTCGCTATTAGACATTAATAGCAGCTGCGAACGCCCTGTGGGCGAGGTGGTACAGGCAGCGATAGATACGCATATAGCGGTCATAGTAAAAGGGCGAAGCCAGCGCATGAGAGGTTTTCCTTTTAAACGAATGAGTTTCTTATTCATAAGAAAGTCGCTGAAAGCAATCAATCAATGCTTACTATCATAACCTACCTAAAGGGTAAGTATGGATGCTGAACGGCATCGTCACCTAAGGCACTTGACTAAAATAGCTTATCCTTGCGGTATTAGCTGACCATCAGCGCCCACGTTCAGACGAATGGTCGGGGTCAGTAACCCCGCGGGAAGCCTCATACCCAGCCCGCGTAGATCCCCTGGCGTAATCGCCAACTGGCTGCCGGGCGGCAGCTCGCCTTGAGTGGCTAATGGGCTGGCAAGCTCAAGCATGGGGGCCATGCGATGAGTGTCGGTGGCTAGCGCGTCAAAGGCAATCGGCAGGCGTAAGTTAGCGTCGTCGCCGGAGGTCAGCGTAACGTCTTGCTTATATTGGCCCTGAACAGGGTCAACGCCGGGCATATCCAGCGTCCAGCGAAAGCGCAGAGCAGCATTAAACATAACATTCCTCGTAAGGCGAGTAAGGCAAAACGCCCGCTTGACGATGCAAGCGGGCGAATGTGGATCACAAGGGAAAACGTTAGTGCATTAGCGACGGCTCTTGCGCGCCTCTTTGGTGCGATTAAGCTCGCGTTTCTTGGCCTTCTCTTTGTCACTGGCCCCCGCCATGTTATCGAACGGGTTGCTGCCCGAACGAAACTCAAAGCGAATCGGCGTTCCACGCACCTTCAGCACTTTACGGAAAGTATTGGTGAGGTAGCGGCGATAGGCCTCTGGCACGGACTCAGTTTGATTGCCATGTACCACGATAATCGGCGGATTACTGCCGCCCTGGTGCGCCATACGAAGTTTAATCCGTCGCCCCTGTACCATCGGGGGTGGGTTTTGGCTTACCGCATCCTGCAGCAGGGTAGTTAGGCGGTTGGTCGACCAGTGGGCATTGGCCGCGTCAAAGGCACGATCAATCGAGGGGTAAAGATCACCCACCGCGGTGCCGTGCAGGGCAGAGATAAAGTGCAGCTCGGCGTAGTCCGCAAAGCCCAGGCGGCGTTTCACCTCGGTGCGCATTTTATCCTTGGCCTCGGTCTCTAGCCCGTCCCACTTATTCACCGCCAGCACCAGCGCGCGCCCAGTGGTCAACACATAGTCCAGCAGGTGCAAATCCTGCTCCACCAAGCCGCTGGAACCGTCCAACACCATGATCACTACATGCGATTCTTTGATCGCATCCAGGGTCTTGATAATAGAGAATTTTTCGGTGATTTCGCGGACGTTCTTGCGCCGCCGAATGCCCGCTGTGTCAATTAACACATAGGGCTTGCCGCGGCGCTCAAAAGGAATTTCGATAGAGTCACGGGTCGTGCCGGCCTCATCAAAAACCACCACTCGATCTTCACCGAGCAGACGATTGACGAGGGTCGATTTGCCGACGTTAGGTCGGCCAATCACTCCAATGCGAATGCCCTTGCTGCCTGTGTCGGCAGGAATGCTGGCATCTCGCTCGGGAAACGGTTCAAGCACCACGTCGATTAACGTAGAAACATTGCGCCCGTGTGCGGCGGCAATCGGCCATGGGTCGCCAAGCCCTAGCGACCAGAAGTCGCCCATGGCCGAATGTTCTTCTAGGCCGTCGGTTTTATTCACTACCAGCCAGGTTTTTTTCTGATTAACCCGCAGGTGATTAGCAATCGCCTGGTCTGCAGGCATGAGGCCGGCGCGCGCGTCGACCATAAACAGCACAATATCGGCTTCATCAATAGCAGCGAGTGACTGCTCCGCCATCGCGGCGTCGATTCCCTCTTCGTCACCGCTGATGCCGCCGGTATCAATCACCGTATAGACTTTATCGCCCAGCATGCCGTTGCCATATTTGCGATCGCGGGTAAGGCCCGGAAAATCGGCCACGAGCGCATCACGCGAACGCGTTAGGCGGTTAAACAACGTCGATTTGCCCACATTGGGGCGACCGACTAAAGCAATGACGGGTGTCATGGAGTGACTTCCAGGGTTTCCAGGCGACCATTGTTGGCCTGGACATGAATGGTGCTGCCTTCAGTGACGGGGCGCACGCTAATGCCTGATTTGTGTACGCGCGTACGTCCGACAATGTCGCCTTCGCGTGCATCGATCAAGTGAAGGTAGCCTTCAAAATCACCGACCACAATGCGGCCATCGGCAAACGCAGGTGCGGTTAGCCAGCGATCTTCCAAATCTTCGTTGCGCCAAACTTCCTGGCCATTGTCTGCATCTAGCGCTACAACGTTGCTGTCATCGGTGACGATATACAGCAAGTTACCGACCAGCAGCGGCGTGTGGCGGCTGGAAAGGTTTGCTTCCCAAAGCAGGTCGCCTTGGGTGGCTTCCAGTGCGACGACGCGGCCGTTATAGCTGGTGACAAACAGCCGACCATCGGGGGTGATAATCGGCTGGCCGGAAAGATCCACCAGGCGCTCTACTTCGCTACGCCCACGCGGAGTGGCAACCTGCAGCTCCCAAAGTGGCTGGCCGGTGCGGTTATCCAACGTCGCTAAGCGGCCATTTGCTAAACCGATAAAGCTGACAGGATCAATCACCATCGGCGTACCGGTGCCGCGCAGCGTTAGCGACGGCTGTGAGCTAGTGTATGCCCAGCGCTCTTCGCCCGTGGCGCGGTCCAGCGCAGTGATTTGACCATCAACGCTTTGCACGATCAGCAACTGCTGGTTAGCCTGTGGCGCGGCCAGCACTTCACTGGATACCCGAGCGCGCCAGCTTTCACTACCATCTCGCTGATCCAGCGCGATCACTTCGCCGTTGCCGGCTAAATAAACCTGGCCAGCAATCGCCGTTAGCGCGCTGGAAATAGGTGTTTCAAGATCTATTTTCCACTCAACGTCGCCGCTGTCTGTATTCATTGCCATCACAACACCGTTGGCGTCAGCGGCAAAGACGCTATCGCCTTCACGAGCAGGCGCAATAGGGTAGCGTGCATGGCCTAAACCATCGCCAATGTTGCGCCGCCACTGGGTGTCCAGCGACGCGGTTTCGTTGAAACTGCGCAGTTCTTTCGGCGTGTAGGCAGGCTCGCCTTTACTGGCACAACCAACTAGCAGCGCTAGCGTCAGTGCGCCTAAACCAGCTCGCATCATGTGTTTGGTAATCATTGTGTCGCCTCCTCAGCGCCGAGATCGTCAAGCTTGAACTGCACGCCATAAAGCGGCTGATCTTGCGTCTGCGCAAGCTCCATGGCGTTTTCCCATGCATCGCGAGCAGCATCAGTATCGCCTTTGGCAACGAACGCATCACCGCGCACGTTTGCCCGCTGAGCAGCCAGCGCATCGCTAATCGGCTTTTCTAACAGCGCGAGCGCTTCATCGGGGTTGCCGTCGGCAAGTTCTACTCGCGCTAAGCGCAGCCAAGCAAGGCTCTGCACGTAGCGGCGCGAGGAGTCATTGGCAACGCTTTCTAAGGAGGCTTTTGCACCCTCCAGATCATCTTGCTGCACGGCTAAACGTGCATCGAGCAATAGGGCAAGTTCTGCATACAGCGTATTGCCATGCTCGTCATTCAGCTCACTGACCATCTCACGTACGCTGGCCACATCATCATCGGCGAGCTCATTGTTCGTAGTCATGTTGACGATCTGCTGGTAGCGCATGGACGCGGATTCTGACTGGCCCTGTTGATAATTTTGCCAAGCATGCCAACCGAATACGCCAGCTCCCGCCAGAACCGCACCTGCTACCAAGGAAATTCCATTTTCTTTCCACCAGCGCTTGACTGCGTCTAGCTGCTCTTCGTCGCTTCTCAGCTCCGCCACGGGCGGCCTCCTATTTTAGTGGGTATGCACGAACAGGCACCCTGTGCCTGCTGGGCATTAAGCATTAATGGCTAACAGTTCGCGTAGCGTATCGCCTAGCGCCGAAAAAGACGCTCGCTGCTGTTCGCGGTCATCGCGTAGAAATTTGAGCGTCGCCAACTGCTCAGCAATTTCATCTTCGCCGAGCAGTATGGCCATGGTGGCGTTACTTTTATCGGCTTTCTTCATACGACTTTTAAAGCTACCGCCGCCGCAGTGAAGCTGCAGGCGTAGTGTGGGAAGCTCACTACGCAGCTGCTCGGCCAGGGCGATTGCCGCTAGAGTGGCATTATCATCCATTGGCAGTAAGAAGACGTCACAGCCGCCAAGCGCGTCGTCGGGAATTAACTGCAGGGTTTCAAGCAGCAGAATTAGCCGCTCAATGCCCATGGCAAAGCCTACCGCGGGGGTCGGTTTGCCGCCTAGCTGTTCGACGAGACCGTCGTAGCGCCCACCTGCACACACGGTGCCCTGGCTGCCCAGCGCTGTGGTGGTCCACTCAAATACGGTGCGGCAGTAGTAATCAAGCCCGCGCACAAGACGTGGATTGATGACATAAGGGATGCCCGCCGCTTCAAGTATCTTAGCGAGCTGCTCAAAGTGTTCGCGTGATTCAGTATCCAGGTGATCCATCAACTGCGGTGCCGAATTCAGCATGTCGGCCATCGCCGGATTTTTAGAATCCAGAATACGCAGCGGATTGCTGGTCAACCGGCGCAGAGAGTCTTCATCCAACACATCGCGGTGCTGCTCAAAATAGGCAACCAGCGTGTCCCGATAGGCCGCACGCGCCTCAGATGAACCCAGCGAGTTGAGCTCTAAGGTGACGTGTTCCATCAGGCCCAGCTCTTGCCACAGGCGGGCCGAGAGAAGAATCACTTCGGCATCTATATCCGGGCCTTCAAAGCCAAAGGTTTCGACGCCAATTTGATGAAATTGACGATAGCGGCCTTTTTGCGGGCGCTCGTAGCGAAACATGGGTCCCTGGTACCACAGCCGCTGGGTTTGGTTATATAGCAGGCCATGTTCCATCGCGGCGCGCACGCAGCTGGCGGTGCCTTCCGGGCGCAGGGTCAAGCTCTCGCTGTTGCGATCGTCGAAGGTGTACATCTCTTTTTCGACGATGTCGGTCACTTCACCGATAGAGCGCGCAAACAGCGCCGTTTGCTCAACAATAGGCGTGCGAATTTCGTTGAAGCCGTAACGCAGCATGAGCTGGCGCACTTTGGTTTCAAAAAATTGCCAGCGTGGGCTATCGCTGGGTAACAGATCGTTCATGCCACGGATAGCTTGAATCTTTTTAACGCCAGTCTTGCTCAATGAAAACTCCTTAGTCTGCCTTTAGGCGCCGCGCGTTCAGAGTCTTGGTGTGAAACTCATTCTGGCGGGCTTGGCAGTACACCCCAGCGCCTAAGTGCTGCGGGCAATCATGTCGTCTTGCTGCTGCTGTTTTTCGCGCACTTTATCGCGAATCAGTCGCTCTAAGTCATCGACCAGATGGTCATTGCGTAGCTTGCTGGCCGGTTTTCCATCGATATAAACCAAGTTAGCGGGGCTGCCGCCGGTAAGGCCGATATCGGTCTCTTTGGCTTCGCCTGGGCCATTAACCACGCAGCCAATTACCGATACATTGAGCGGCGTCATGACATCCTCCAGCCGCTCTTCCAGCTGATTCATGGTGTCGATCACGTCAAAGTTCTGGCGTGAGCAGCTGGGGCAGGCAATAAAGTTGATGCCTTTAGAGCGCAGCTTGAGGCTTCTCAGCATGTCAAAGCCGACCTTGATCTCTTCTACCGGGTCGGCCGCCAGCGAGACGCGGATAGTGTCGCCAACGCCATCCATTAATAGCATGCCTAGGCCAATCGATGATTTGACGGTGCCCGAGCGCAGTCCGCCGGCTTCGGTAATGCCCAGGTGCAGCGGTTGCTCAATGCGTGTGGCAAGGTCGCGATAGGCGGCCACCGCCATGAAGACATCCGAGGCTTTCACGCTGACTTTGAATTCTTGAAAATCGAGACGATCAAGATGATCGATATGACGCATGGCAGATTCAACCAGTGCGGCCGGTGTCGGCTCGCCGTACTTTTTCTGCAGGTCTTTTTCCAAAGAGCCGGCGTTAACGCCAATGCGAATGGGAATGCCATTATCCCGGGCCGCGCTAACCACTGCCTGCACGCGATCTTCCCGACCAATGTTGCCGGGGTTAATGCGCAGGCAGTCCACGCCAAGTTCAGCAACGCGCAGGGCGATCTTGTAATCGAAGTGAATGTCGGCAACAAGCGGTAAATTGACGAGTTTTTTGATTTGGCCAAAGGTTTCCGCCGCGTCCATGTCAGGCACCGAGACGCGCACAATATCCGCACCGGCTTTTTCCAGTTGCTGGATTTGTGCCACGGTAGCGGCGACATCAAGCGTATTTGTGTTAGTCATGCTCTGGACAGAAATCGGCGCATCACCGCCCACCGCTACGTTACCAACGTGAATCTGGCGGGAAAAGCGGCGTTTAATCGGAGAAGGGGCGTGCATAGGGCGGGTCACTCTCCCAGGTTAAATCGGGCTACGTTATTGGCACCGGCTTGGGCGGGAAGATCAACTTCCTCACCCTGGTAGCGCAGTTCAACACCGGTGGCATTGCCTATCGTTAAACGAAACGGCGGCTGGCCTTCGACGCTGGTGGACGTGCCGGGCGTTTGCAGGCCAACAAAAATGCGCTGATTGGTGGCGTCAAAAATTTCGGTCCACGACTGCTCGTTGAACGTGAGCTCAAGAACGTTGGCGTTCGTCGTGGTTGTTGCGTCGGCGGTGTCCTCCGGATCACTTTCTACCGCTGCGGTTTCTACCGGCGGCGCGTCATCGGTAGCGACCAGTCTCGGCGGATCGATAATCGCGACGGTATCGGCGCCGCCTGCTTGCTCTTGGGAAGTCGGTGCTGCACCGCTGGTAATGCTGGGCTCGACGGCGGCACTCTCTGCTTCCGGCGACTCTGCTTGCGCATTCACCGTCTCCTCTGTGGACGATGAGCCAAGGCCGGGTGGTTCGTTGCCACCACGGCTTTGCCACCACATCACCGTTACCGCAATTAATCCAACAATGACCAGCAGCGTAACGAGTTTGAACAGCCAGGCACCAATGCGGGAAGGCGGCCGGGTAGTCGACACCGGGATGACCTTACGCTCAGCATCGATACTGCCATGGAGGGCCTGATAAGCCTCGAGTACGAGGCGGTCATCCATGCCGAGATATTTTGCGTAGGCGCGCAGGTAGCCGCGGCGATAGGCGGCTACGGGGATTTCTTGGTAGTTATCTTGCTCTAGCCCGTTGACCACGGCCGGGCGCAGGTTCAGTGCGCGGGCGGCATCGGCGAGCGGCACGCCAAGCTGTTCTCGCTGGCGGGAGAGAAGCTCACCGGGAGAAACGATGTTGGTGCTATTAATGACGCTTTCTTGTGGCTGTGTATCGCTCATGGCTGAGCATCCTTCATTAAATAAGCGGTGATCAGGGCGTCAATCAGTCGGTGCCAAGCTGGCGCTGGAAGTCGGCGGCGACGCTATGGTCGCCGCGGGCATGGGCGATATCAACCGCCATTTCTAGCGCCGCTTGGTCGGGCTCAGCGAGCTGTAAATAAGATTGCAGCGGTGCCCAGGCCTGAGCGTAATTGCCCTGCGAATATTCGAGTTCAGCTAACATTAAATAACCACGCGCATTGCGCGGATCAATACTTTGCGCACGCTGCAACCTGGCGCGTGCATCATCAAATTCTTCCAGCGCCACATAACACTGCCCCAGGTTGGTAAATAGCTGGGACCGGCTGGCGTACTGGGCATCATGAGATGCAGTTTCTAGCTGTTCACAGGCGAGGTCAAACTGGCCCTGTCCGTACAAGAACGCCGCATAGTTGTTACGGGCGCGCGTAAAATCAGGCTCAGCGTCAACCACTTGTTGAAAATAGTTGTTAGCCAGTGCATTTTCGCCCTGGCGCTGGTAAACCAATGCTAGTGCTTGTAACGCTTCTGCATGGCGCGGGACAATATCGAGCGCCCGATCCAGTGCATTTAACGCGCGGGGAAGATTGTCGCGCTCCAGATAAGCGACGCCAAGCTGCGTATAGGCATCGGCCGCTGCTGGGTTAGCTTGGGGTGAAGCCGTATTGGATGAAGCACAGCCAGCGAGCCACAGGCTGCCGATAAGCACGGTCAGCAGGTGCACCCGAATTGGGTGTTGGCGCTTGCGGTGAGCGATCATATCAATCCTTTCGTGGTGAACGTCCAACGACTAATAACCGTGCAAATAGAGCATAACGCCATGACAATAAAAACCGTGACCATCAAAGCGCCGCGCTAGGCGGAAGTCAAGCCAAGCCCTGTTTTGTACCCATTGCGTTAGTCGGCATCAAGCTGTACCGACTGGATATGGCGCGCGCTGCGTTTAGTACGGTCTTTCACGAGCCCAACTAACTGGCCGCAGGCGGCGTCAATATCTTCACCGCGCGTTGTTCTCACCGTTGCATTGTAGCCTTCATCGTAAAGCCACTGCTGAAAGCGCATGACCTGGTTGCGCGATGGTTTCTCGTACCCGGAATTAGGGAACGGATTAAACGGAATCAGGTTAATCTTACACGGCAGCTCTTTAAGCAAAGCGGTGAGCTGCTCTGCGTGCTCCTGCTGATCATTGATGTCTTTGATCAGCGTGTACTCAATGGTGATCTGCCGATTGTCTGGGCCTTTGGACAGGTAGCGATGGCAGGCATCCAGCAACGCGCGAATGTTATATTTGCGATTGATGGGTACCAGCGTATTGCGCAGCTCGTCCGTTGAGGCGTGCAGAGAAATGGCCAGACTAACGTCTATTTCATCGCCGAGCTTGTCGATCATCGGCACAACGCCGGAGGTTGACAGCGTCACGCGGCGCTTAGACAGACCATAGCCGTTGTCATCAAGCATCAGCTTCATGGCCGGTACAACGTTATCAAAGTTGAGCAATGGCTCGCCCATGCCCATCATGACGACGTTGGTTACCGGGCGATTAGCCGTATCTCGGCGCGGGCCAACGCTACGCTGAGCGACCCACACCTGGCCAATGATTTCAGCCGCGGTTAAGTTGCGCTGAAACCCTTGCTTGCCGGTGGAGCAGAAGCTGCAGTCCAGCGAGCAGCCGACCTGAGAAGAGACGCAGAGCGTGCGGCGTTTGCCGTTCTCCGCCGGAATCAATACCGTTTCTACGTAGCTGCCATCTTCTACTTCCAGTACCCACTTGCGGGTGCCGTCGCTGGAAGTGCCTTCATAGACTACCCCTGGGCCACGAATTTCTGCTACCCGCGCCAGTTTTTCACGCAGCGGTTTGGAGAGATTCGTCATGGCAGCAAAATCATCGCTACCCTCTTGATGAATCCACTTCATTAGCTGAGCAGCACGGAATTTTTTTTCGCCAATCGACAAAAAGAACGTTTCCATCTGCTCGCGGGACATGCCGAGCAGGTTGTGGCGTTCAGGTGACGTTTTGGCAGCAGGTGTGCTGGCGGCATCAGAACGAGGAGCGGGCGTATGTTGGGCTACAGTGGTGGTCATGGCGGTCAGCGTTAAAGAGAAGGGCGGAGGCGTAGCCTCCGCAAAATGGCCGGCAACGAAAGTCGATACGGCGGCGCCATCAGTTAGGCCCATCAATCAGTCAGGCCTATCAGTCAGGCTTAGCGTGGGCAAATTTCATCGTTGCCGAAGAAGTAGCTAATTTCGCGCTTAGCACTTTCTGCAGAATCAGAACCATGGACAGCGTTGGCGTCGATTGTTTCCGCAAAATCGGCGCGAATGGTGCCAGCAGCGGCTTCTTTCGGGTTAGTGGCGCCCATCAAGTCGCGATTTTTAGCAATGGCACCTTCACCTTCAAGCACTTGAACCACAACCGGGCCAGAGGTCATGAAACCAACGAGGTCTTTAAAGAAAGGACGCTCTTTGTGCTCGGCGTAAAATCCGCCAGCTTTCTCTTCAGAAAGGTGTACCATTTTGGCCGCTACTACGTTCAGGCCGGCTTTTTCAAAGCGAGCGATGATCTCACCGATAGCATTTTTGGCAACGGCATCAGGCTTGATGATAGAAAGAGTGCGTTCAGTAGCCATGCGAATGGTCTCCTTGAGTTCTTGAAAAAAAATTAAGCAAAAATTGCCGCCTCAGAAATCCAGGGCGGCCAAGACAAAATGATTTGGCTAATGTGGTTCAGCAGCAAGCGCATTTAAAAACGCACGGGAATGCCCCGGCTGCCTGAACTCAGATATCCAGGGGCGCGATTATAGCGCTTAAGCCGGGGGATGAATACCGGTGATGAAACCTCGCCACACATAGCTTAAACGGTAAAGCTTTCGCCGCAGCCGCATTCGTCTTTTACGTTAGGGTTATTAAACCGGAAGAAGCGGTTGAGCCCTTCGCTAACGTAGTCCACTTCACTGCCGTTGAGCATCTCTACCGCATCAGGGGCCACATAAACACTGGCACCATGGGCTTCAAAATGCACATCATCTTCGTTGACGTTGTCGGCAAAATCAAGCACATAGCTGTAGCCTGAGCAGCCGCTCGGCTTAACCGAAACCCGCAGGCCAAGGCCTTGGCCGCGCTCGTCAAGCACATGGCGGATCTGCTGTGCGGCAGCCGGGGTAATGTTAAGTGTTGCCATGGGGCGTCCTCCTTAAAAAATGTCAGCCGCTTAGCGTGGCGGTGCACGTAAACTGCTCACCGCGTGGCGAATGAGCGTTAGCGCATGATCAATGTCGGCTTCGGTGGTGAAGCGGCCAAAGCTAAAGCGCAGTGATGAAAGCGCCAGTGAGCGCGGCGTGCCGATGCCCAGTAATACGTAGGAAGGATCGACGCTGGCCGAGTTGCACGCTGAGCCGGTGGATACAGCGACGTCACGCAGCGCCATCAGCAGCGATTCGCCGTCGACCCCTTCAAACGCCAAGTTGAGAATATTGGGAACAGCGTTATCTAGCGGCGTATTGGCAAAAATGCCCTCGACGCCTTCCAGCCCGGTTAAAAAGCGCTGCTGCAAACGGCCGATATGCGCGTTGTCGTCATCGAACTGTTGCTGCATCAAGGCAAGCGCTTCACCCATTCCCGCAATTTGATGGGTCGGCAGCGTTCCAGAGCGCATGCCACGCTCGTGGCCGCCGCCGTGAATGAGCGCCTCAAGGCGAATGTCCGGATGGCGCTTAACATAAAGCGCCCCGACGCCTTTCGGGCCGTAGGTCTTGTGTCCAGAAAGCGACATCAAATCAATTTGCTGGGCCACCACGTCGAGCGGGATACGCCCTGTTGCTTGCGCCGCATCGGTATGGAACGCGGCGCCAAATTCATGGGCGACGCCCGCCAGCGCGGCGATATCATTAATGCTGCCCAGCTCGTTATTTACGGCCATTAACGAGACCAGTGCGGTGTCGTCACGCATGGCAGCGCGCAGCTGCTCAGGCTGAATGCAGCCATCGCGCCCTGGCGTTAGCCATGTCACCTCAAAGCCTTCTTTTTCAAGCGCCGCAGCGGTATCAACCACCGCCTTGTGCTCGATTGTAGAGGTTACTAGGTGCATGCCGCGCTCGCGATTAGCGCGCATAAAGCCAGTCAGCGCTAAATTATTCGCTTCCGTGGCACCGCTGGTCCAAACAATCTCTCTAGGGTCGGCACCAATGGCATCGGCCACCTGGCGGCGCGCCTGCTCAATCACCTGTTCCGCCTGCCAGCCGAGCATATGGCTGCGCGATGCGGGGTTGGCAAATAGTTGGTCAACCGTCAGGTAGCGCTGCATGACCTCGACCACGCGCACGTCAACCGGCGCGGTGGAGGCATAATCTAAGTAGATTGGCAGCGTAGGCGTGGTCATGGTTAAGGTACCGGCGGTTTATTGATAATTACGACATTAGAAGCGCTAATGGATGGCTGGCGCTAGGGCGATGAGACCAGAATGCCGGCGTCAGCGCGCTGGTCCTGTCGCGCTGCTATCTTTATGACATCAGGACGCAGCATCAGTTGTGCCAGGGTCATTTCGTCCAGAAAGTGACGAATCTGAATAGACAGCTCGCACCATAAATGGTGGGTCAGGCAAGTGTCACCCTGCTGGCAGTCTGAAAGCCCTTGGCAGCGCGTGGCATCAACGCTTTCATCCACCGCGTCAATGACGTTCGATACGCTAATCGCTGTTGGCGGCTGCGACAGCAAGTAGCCGCCGCCCGGCCCGCGTACGCTGTCAACCAAACCAGCACGGCGCAGGCGAGCAAACAGCTGCTCTAAATAGGAGAGCGATATTTCTTGGCGTTGGGAAATATCGCTTAGGCTGGTCGGGCCGTTATGGGCATGCAGCGCTAAATCGAGCATGGCGGTAACGGCATAACGGCCTTTGGTGGTCAAGCGCATGGCAAGCACCTCGACGCTGAACCCTCAGCGCTAACGGCAAATGTGTCGCCATTATGGGAAAACCTGAGTGCTTTGGTCAACTATTACTCGGTGGCGGCGCTGTTGGCCCGCTGTCTGAATCGTTAGCAGAGGGCGCCGTTGAGCGCTTTTCGACGCTAGAGCAGGCGCTATCATGCTCATCCAGAATGTCGGCAAAATCTTCGTTGCGCAGTGCAGGCAGGCGACCTTCGCGGTAGTCGCCGTCTAGTTTGCGCAAGGTTGAACACATGTGTTCAATGCGTTCATCCACCGCATGCATATGATCGAGCATCGCCTGCATCGAGCGTGCAACGGGGTCCGGCATGTCCTGACTAACGCCGTACGCATCAAAGCCAAATTTCTGGAAGATGGCTTCACGGCGAGCAGGGTCAATGTCCAGAGCTTCCTCTACATCGGGGTCGGCACGTTTAACAATCTTGCCTGGAATGCCGACTACCGTAGCGCCCGGGGGGACTTCTTTAGTGACCACTGCGTTAGAACCAATCTTGGCCCCGGCACCCACGATAAAAGGGCCGAGTATCTTGGCGCCAGCACCGACAATCACGCCATCCTCAAGCGTTGGATGGCGTTTGCCTTTGTTCCAACTGGTGCCGCCGAGCGTGACGCCTTGATACAGCGTCACGTTATTGCCGACTAGAGCGGTTTCACCAATCACCACGCCCATGCCGTGGTCGATAAAAAAGCGCCGCCCAATGGTAGCGCCTGGATGAATCTCAATGCCGGTCAGCCAGCGCGAGAAAGTTGATAGCGTCCGTGACAGCCATTTGAGATTTTTCTTCCACAGCCAGTGGCTGCAACGATGTAGCAGCAGCGCGTGCAGGCCAGGGTAGTTGGTCAGCACCTCAAGAAAGTTGCGTGCGGCGGGGTCGCGCTCAAATACACTATTGATGTCTTCACGCAGGCGTTGAAACATAAGAAGTCCTTGGGAGCGACAACGAATTTAATGTTAGAGGATACTGCGATGTTGGGGCGTCTGCCGATGACTTCAAGCTACGTCGGTCAGCGCTAACGCCGCGGATTGCCGGCGGCTTTGTCGGTAGCCGATAGGATTCCACGCAAAATATTGATTTCCATGCGCTCAGGGCGGGCGCGCAAGTATAAGCGGCGCAGTCTTGCCATTAGCTGGCGCGGTTGGGCTGGGTCATGAAAATCAATGTCAATTAGCGTACGTTCTAAATGCTCAAAATAGTGCTCAATCTCAGCGTGCGTCGCCAGCTCTTCCTCATCGACAGCTGCCGCTGGCGGCGTATCGGCTTGACCAAGCCACGCCATACGACACTCATAGGCCAGCACTTGAACCGCCGCTGCCAAATTGAGTGAGCTAAAATCAGCATTGGTGGGAATATGCACATGGGCATGGCATCGCTGGAGCTCAGCATTGGTAAGGCCGCTGTCTTCGCGCCCAAAGACCAGTGCGATGCTGGCGCCCTCTGGCTGACACTCTGCGGGCAGGCGGTCCGCTAATTCTCGCGGAGAGAGCATTGGCCAGGCCAGCGTACGCGAGCGCGCGCTGGCGCCAACGGCTAAGGTGCAGTCAGACACCGCGTCTTCTAGCGTTGCATGCACGCGCGCTTGATGAAGCAGGTGATCAGCCCCCGATGCGCGGGAAATACTGTCTTGAGTCAGTACCTCACAGCGGGGGGCGACGAGGGCTAAATCTGCTAAGCCCATATTGTGCATGGCGCGTGCCACGCCGCCGATGTTGCCAGGATGGCTAGTGCCAATTAGAACAATGCGAATGCGCTCAAGCATGATAGGGCCCGGTAAATAGTGCTCGGTGATCAATAAGGCGTAAAACGCGCAGTCTAGCATGAGTCGATGGCATGCCCGAGAGCGGTCTGCTAGAATTGCGCCCCAAAGGTGACTATACGCGCCTGCGCTTAGCGCTCTGTTGTTTGCTTTACACCCCGTTCTTTAACATCACTGTCACAAGGCCCGATCATGAACCCTATGGTCCAATTTACGCTGCGTGCTGCACGCGGCGCTGTTGAACATTTTATGCGTGTACGCGAACGTATTGAAAACGCTCACGAAGAATTTAACCTTGATCGCCTGCTCGATGAGACGGCGCGCAAGGCCGAAGCAACGATTGTTCAGCAGTTGGAACGCGGTTATCCCCAGCACGGTGTTACCGGCCGCTTTACACCGCATAGAGCGGGTGAAGGCGAAGGTGCGGATGTCGTCTGGAAAATTGAACCAATGCACGGCTATTCCAATTTAGCCGTTGCCGGTACGGGCTTTGCACTGTCAGTGGTGTGTCTTATCAAAGGTCGTCCCGAACACGCGGTGATTATTTCCCCGTTCGGCGACGATGAATATATCGCCAGCCGCGGTCGCGGCGCTCAGCACAATGATAAACGCATGCGCGTTAGCAAGCCCACGGCTATTACGGGTACGCGCATGGCGATGAGCCTACCGGAAACCTGGCTGCGCACTCGTCATTTACCCGCTTACTTAACCGTTAGTCAACAACTCGCTCCGCAGGTGGAAACATTGCTGGCGACGGGAAGCGGTCTCTTGGATTTGTGTGAACTCGCCTGTGGCCGCGTTGACAGCGCCTTCGTGCTGGGTCTGGAAGAGCAGGATATGCAGGTGGGTACGCTGTTCTTGAAAGAAGCCGGCGCCCTGATGGGTACGCCTGACGGCCAGCCGACGGTAAAAGTGAAAGGGCTGCTGATGGCCGCCGGTCCACGCCTTTACAAGGCGCTGGTTAAGCAGTTGACGCCGCACTTTTAAAGCGCTGCTCAGCTACGCACTTCGAATAAATTAAACAGTTCGAACAAGTTAGGCGCTGCGAATAAAAAAGGCCCCTGCTGGGAAACCAGCAGGGGCCTTTTGGTAAATTGGTAAACTTGATTTATAAGTTGTTTGGCACTTTTATGAGCATCCGAATAAAAGGCGGGGGAAACAGATGAAACCATTATCTTCAATTGCCGTATTTTGCGGTTCAAATACGGGTGGAAGCGTTGCTTATACAGACGGTGCAGTCAGTTTAGGCGAGAGTTTTGCTGACAGTGGAATCAAGCTTATATATGGTGGCACTCATAAAGGTCTTATGGGGGTACTCGCAGATGCTTTGCTGGAAAGTAAGGGCCACGCTCACGGTGTGATCACGCAGCGTTTATATGCTAAAGGTCATCTTCACCCTAAGATACAAGCGCATGAGGTAGTAGCGACGATGCGTGAGCGGAAAGGGCGAATGGCTGAGCTATCGGATGGGTTTGTTGCAATGCCTGGCGGGATTGGAACGCTTGAAGAGTTTATGGAAGTGTGGACGCTGAATCAGTTGGGAGAAATCTGCAAGCCGCTGGGACTATTTAATATAAATGGCTTTTTTGACCCTTTCATGGCGTTTATTGATCATATGATTGAGGAGCGCTTTCTGCCTGCGGAGCATCGCCATTCGATTGTAGTTGAAAGTGATCCCAAGCGCCTGCTGAATAGTCTCCAGCACTATCAGCCGATCGGCGTTCCTAAATGGCTGCCTAATCTGTAAATCTCACATCGATATGTCCGTATTATCCAATTGTTGTGTCAGTTGATCGGCGAAGCGTGCCGCAGCAACAGATAGCGTTCGGCCTCTTAGCTGAGCACAAATCAACGGTGCTGCGGGGACATCTCTCTCATCAATGGGGCGCGAAATGATGGTGCTCTCTTGCAAGCTATTCGGCGTACCAATGGCGATCTGAAAACCGATACTGCGCTGATCTTGTAGCAACCCTCGCATTAATTCGAAGGAGTTTGTCTCGGCACTTATTTGTGCTTTATTGGTGCGCCGGATCAAGATAGGTTGCAATAATTCACGCACCCCTAATGATGCGTCTGGTAATACCAGCGGGTAGTTTAAGCATTCACTCAGCCGTACGGTAGGTTGCGCTGCGAGCGGGTGCTGTGCCGACATAAGTGCAACCACCGGTTGAGCCACCATGATCAGTTGCATGACCTCCGAGCTCATTTTAGGAAACACCACAACGGCGAGATCCGCTTCAAAAGCGATCAAAGATTTCAGTGCTTCACCACGGTCAGCAATGCGAATTGAGAATGACACACCTGGATGACGCTCTCGAAAAAGCCTGATCTGCTCAGGTAAAAACTTAAGTGCTAAAGCCTGGCTTGCAACGATGGCCACATGCCCCTTACGTAACCCTTTAAGCCCCTCGATTTCTGATCTGACGCGATCCAGGTCTGCCATATGTCGTCTGACATAATCCAGGAATATTTCTCCTGCCGCGGTCAAGCGCATGCCTTTGGCATGGCGTTCAAAAATCTGCGTTCCCAACTCTTCCTCAACTTGCTGAATACGCCGATCCAGCGCCGAAGGTGTGATGAAAAGCGTCTCGGAAGCGCGGCGAATTGAGCCCGCTCTAACAACGGCATCGATGTACTCAAATAAACGAAGATGCTTCATAGCTTTTTTCCAAGCGTTGAGTTTTTTAGAACACTATACGAATTTTTTAGCAATAGATATCACCGCTCGGGCAGGGCTAGTCTGGGGACAGCCAATAAGGAGGCTCTCCATGACATCCCTCTTCGATAGCTCCGGCATTTGCCCTTCAATGGTATCCCTCGTTAGAGAAGCACGCCCCTCTGTGGCGATGACTTTCGAAGCCAAGCCTCTCCCCGTCACGATTGATCTGACCAGAAGTGCCCTAGTGATGGTGGATATGCAGAACGACTTCTGTCACCCCAATGGCTGGTTTGCCACTAGCGGCACCGATATTGCTTATGCAAGAGGTGTTATTCCTAACGTAGCAAGTTTGATGCGCAGCGCTCGACAGCACGATGTGCCGGTAATTCATCTGCACTGGGGCGTCCGGAGCGACACCCTAGAGCTAAGCACCACTCAGTTGATGTTTGGTACGCGTTTTGGTCAGCGAAAAGGGTATGGCGATATCGCAGCAGCAGGGCACCGCATATTAGTACGCGATGAGTGGGGAGCGGCGGCCATCGAAGAGCTGGC
>NZ_JBQDLQ010000006.1:0-65337 GCF_052095695.1 Halomonas sp. | reverse complement strand
AAGCTAGGGGTTTGGGAAGTGCTGCATCGACGATTTCTACCCAGTGGCGCACCGGGGTTCGGTTGGCACCGGCAAGGTGCGTCTGGCAGCCGATATTGGCCGTGACAATAACGTCCGGCTTGCCTGCCTCAAGTGCATTGAGTTTATTGTCACGCAGCTGCGTGGCAAGCTCAGGCTGAGTAATAGAATATGTGCCCGCCGACCCACAGCAAAGGTGCCCATCCTGAACAGGCGTTAAAGAGAAACCTAGCTTAGTAAGCACGCCTTCGACCGCTCCATTGAGTTTCTGAGCGTGCTGTAGCGTACACGGGCAGTGAAAGGCCAGCCGCTTTGAGTCGTTAACGTTCAACGCCTCTAGCGGCTCATCGCGCAAGATTTCGACAATATCTTTAGCCAGAGCGCTGACCTTTTCCGCTTTCACCGCGTAGCTGGGGTCATCCTTGAGCATGTAACCATACTCTTTAATAAAGGCGCCGCAGCCACTGGCGGTTTGTACAATAGCTTCGGTGCCTTGTTCAATGTACGGCCACCAGGCGTCGATGTTGGCGCGCATGCGGGTGCGGCCGTCGTCTTGGGCGTTGAGGTGAAAATCCACCGCGCCACAGCAGCCTGCTTCAGAAACAGGCGTTACGCTAATACCTAAACGATCAAGTATGCGCGCGGTAGCGGCATTGGTATTCGGTGACAGCCCCGGCTGTACGCACCCTTCTAGCATTAATACTTGGCGAGCGTGGCTGTGGGCATCGGGGCGAGTACCGGCATCCACGGGGGCCGTAGGCATTTTACTGCGCAGCTTGGCAGGCACCAGCGGTTTAAAGGTTTGCCCAAGCTTCAAGAGCGCTTGAAAGCGTTTAGGATCAACCATCATCTTGCGCAGTACGTAGCGCTGAGCCCGCTCACCGGGCGGGCGGGGTACGCGGCGCTCAATTTCAGCACGCCCAATGTTAAGCAGCTTATGGTACTCCACGCCCGAAGGGCAGGTGGTTTCACAGTTAAGACACGTCAGGCAGCGGTCAAGGTGTAGGCGAGTCTCATCGGTGACCTGGTCGTCATCGTCGCGGCTTTCGAGCAACTCCTTCATTAAATAGATGCGTCCACGCGGGCCGTCGCGCTCATCGCCTAGCAGTTGATACGTTGGGCAAGTGGCGTTGCAAAAGCCGCAGTGAACGCAGGTGCGTAAAATGCGCTCCGCTTCCTGAATATGCGGCTTTTGACGATCGGCATCGGTAAAGTGCGTCTGCATATGTCAGCTCTCCTGATTAAAACGCCGCATAAAGACGACCGGGATTAAATATGCCATGGGCATCCAGTTCCGCCTTCAGGTTACGATGATATTTTTCCACTACCGCGTTTAGCGGTGTGAAGGGATCTACGGCGCCGCCCTGGGAATGAGGTGTGTAGCAGGTCGCATGGCCGCCCGCGGCGTTGCAGGTAGCGCGCAGCGTGTTTGCATCCAACGTTGTCTTTACCCAGCGCTGGCTGCCCGCCCAGTCGTAAAAGATATTTGTTTCAGGAATATCCAAGGCTAGAGGCGCCGTGTTCGGCGGCAGCGATAGGCGCCACAGCGCTTGATCATCGTCGGGCTGAAAGAACGTGTGAGTATGATCGCGTAGCTCGCGCCAGAAACTGGCATCAAGCGACTCACCGCCCAAGCGTTCCTGCGTCGCTTGAACCGAGCTTTTGCCGCCCTCTAAGCGTAGAAACAGCTCGCCGTGATGCCAGGCAGCCGCCGTGATTGGCAGCGGCTGACGGCCCAGTTCGGCGAGTTTTTTGAGCGCATCATCAAGACTGTACGTTAACCGCAGGCTGTGAGTGGCTGTGGGGATCGGCAGCACTTTAAAGGAAATGTCGGTCAGTACGCCTAGAGTGCCCTGTGCACCAGCCATTAAGCGCGAAAGATCGTAACCGGCGACATTCTTCATCACTTCGCCGCCAAAGCGGAGCAGCTTGCCTTCTTGAGTGATCACTCGCGTGCCCAGCACGAAGTCGCGCACCGCACCCGCCCAGGGGCGGCGAGGTCCGGAAAGCCCAGTGGCGACGGCGCCACCAATGGTGCTGCTTTCAGCGAATAGTGGTGGCTCGAATGCCAGCATTTGATTCTGCTCTGCTAGTACGGCCTCTAAGTCATTAATACGCGTGCCAGCGCGCACGGTTACCACTAACTCTACCGGGTCATAGCTCACAATGCCTTTGTGTTCGGCCATTTGCAGTGTTTGGCCTTCCACGGGGCGGCCATAAAAAGCGCGGGTGTCTCCGCCTACAATACGTAGCGGGGTGCGTTCGGCATACGCGCTGCGCACCTGTTCGCACAGGGCATCAGCGATATCGCGGTCGGCGGCATGCATCGCTCGTTCGGTCATGGTCTTTCCTAGTTTTGGGTCTTGCCTAGTTATTATCGTGGCTAGGGTAAATGTTAAAAACGTGGCAACTCCGGGTGTGGTAACTCGTTGTTATGCACATGCATCGCACCAAATTCAGCGCAGCGTGCCAGCGTCGGAATGTTCTTACCTGGGTTCAGCAGCCGCTGTGGATCAAAAGCCGCTTTTAGCGCATGAAAAACACTAATTTCATCCGGCTGGAACTGGCTGCACATTTGGTTGATTTTTTCGCGACCAACGCCATGCTCGCCGGTGATAGAGCCGCCCACGGCCACGCAGAGCTCAAGAATCTTGCCACCCACCTCTTCGGCAAGCGCCAGCTGGCCCTCTTGGTTGGCATCAAATAGGATCAGCGGATGCATATTGCCGTCGCCTGCGTGAAACACATTGGCCACGGCTAACCCGCTTTCTTGTGAAAGGGCGGCAATGCCTTTAAGCACCCGGGGAAGTTCGCGGCGTGGAATCGTGCCATCCATGCAATAGTAATCCGGCGACATACGGCCCACTGCGGGAAAGGCATTTTTACGCCCCGCCCAGAACTTGGCACGCTCGACTTCATCGCGAGCCTGCTGGATGTTGGTGGCCCCGGCATCTTCCAATACTCGGCGTACGGTAGCGCAGTCGTCGTCGACATCAGCCTCAACGCCGTCTAGCTCGCAGAGTAAAATTGCCTCGGCGTCGAGTGGGTAGCCAGCTCTGACAAAATCCTCAGCGGCTTGGATGGCGAGCTTATCCATCATTTCTAGGCCGCCGGGAATAATGCCTGCGGCAATGATGTCACCAACGGCCCGACCGGCTTTTTCGATGTCATCAAAGCTTGCCATCAGCACTTTAGCCGTTTCCGGTTTGGGCAATAGCTTGACGGTAATTTCAGTAACTACCCCCAACATGCCTTCTGAACCGTTCATTAGTGCCAGCAGGTCAAAACCGGGCGCATCTAGCGACTCAGCCCCCAATGTCATGTGCTCGCCCTCAATGGTGAGCACGTCAACGCGCATTACGTTATTCACCGTAAGACCATATTTTAAGCAGTGCACGCCGCCGGCGTTTTCAGCCACATTGCCGCCAATAGAGCAGGCAATTTGCGATGAAGGGTCGGGCGCGTAGTAGAGCGAGTAGGGCGCGGCGGCTTCAGAAATAGCCAGGTTGCGCACACCGGGTTGAACACGCGCTAAACGAGCATCAGGGTCGACTTTCAAAATCTTGTTAAAGCGCGACATCACTAGCAGTACACCTTGCTCCAGCGGCAGCGCGCCGCCTGAAAGCCCGGTGCCTGCACCGCGGGTGACAACGGGTACGCTGAGTGCATGACAGCGTTTGAGCAGCTTTTCCACCTGATCAAGCGAGTCAGGCAGCGCCACCAACATGGGCAATACGCGATAGGCTGCTAACCCGTCGCACTCAAAAGGTCTCAGGTCTTCCTCACGATGCAGAAGTGTCATTGCGGGAATGGATTGCTGCAGGTCGTTTAAAACCTCTGCTTTATCACGGCTAACGAGCGGACCATCTAGGCGCTCATCAAAGAGGATATTCATGATGACATCCCATGCTTATTGTCATTAAAGGATAACGCTGGCTATTTTCACGAACATATTTCAGGCACGTGCATATTTCACGTACAGCGCGTTTGCGCCACGTGGTTTCAATTTGGGCTTTTTTTGCGCGTCTGTCTAGACCGTGGTGCATTGGTCTTACCATTCATTAGTCGACAGAACGCTTCCTGTGCTGCTGAGTGGCGCTAGGTCCGCTCAGCCGTTAGCGATACTCTTGTCATAATCAGGGTTAATCACGCCCGCTAACGTGGCTACCTCAATTTTATTGCACAAGTGGTCACGCAGGATTTGGCCTAACAGCGCACCGTCACGCTTTTCGAGCGCCGCCATCATGTTTTCATGATCCTTGACCGCCTGGCTCCAGTAACGCTCGGTCATTTTCTTGGAGTAACGCACGCGCTTAACGCGTTGATTTAAGTTGCTATAGGTTTCTTGTAAAACGTCATTATTCGCCGCGGCCAGAATGCTTTCATGAATCTGGCGATTGACCTTGAAATAGGGCAATAGATCGCGATTACGGTAGTGCTCTAGCATCGTATCGTGGAGCTTTCGAATGGCGCTAATTTCAGCGTCACTTATGTACTCACAGGCAAGTTCACCGGATAGCCCTTCTAGGGCCGCCATTAAATCGTAAGTGTCTTTAACCTTTTTGAAGGTCAGCTGTACCACCCGTGCGCCTCGGTTGGGCAGCAGCTCGATAAGGCCTTCGGTGGCGAGCACCTTCAGCGCTTCACGCAAAGGCGTGCGCGATACGCCGAAGCGATCACACAGCTGCTTTTCAGATATTCGTTCTCCGGGGGAAAGCTCGCCGTGCTCAATGAGTTCGCCAATTCTATCGGCCACTTCGCGATACAAGTTGCGCTGCAATATCTTTGTCATTCTTCAGTTCCTTGTCAGTGGCGCACTTGACTTGTTGCCAAGCTACCCAGACCACTTGGATCGTTTGAGCACGATACCATTTGCTTAAACCTAGCGCCGAGTACAGCCGACTTTGCTTAAAACCGTCTTTGCATAGTGGCTATTATTTGCATGATCTGCAAAAGTAATTATGAATTCAGTATTCACGATGTCAGCATTTTGCTGGCGATATTGTCATCTTAACAATCACAAAGGTAAAACCGATGGCCGGACAAGTATTCCACTGCAGCGTGCAGCTTCCTAGGGAACAAAGTAGAAAAGTAATCGAAGGCGCTATAGCGCTGGCCCGCGAAGCCAGACTCCCGCCGCTAACCATCGTGGTATTAGATGGCGGCGGTAATTTAGTGGCAGCAGAACGGGAAGATGGCTGTGCACCGTTGCGTTTTCCAGTGGCGCAGGGGAAAGCCTATGCTTCACTTGGCATCGGGGTTGCCAGCGGCGTGTTAGGAGTTCGCAACGCTGAACGCACGGCGTTTGTTGCCAGCGTTTCGGCGGCTTCCCAGGGGCATTTTGTGGCCGTGGCGGGCGGAGTCCCCATTTTGAATGATCAGCAATGTGTGATTGGCGCGGTAGGCGTAAGCGGTGCCTCGTCTGATGAAGACCAGCAGGCCGCTATAGCGGGTATTGAGCTAGCAGGTTTACGTTGGGGGCTTGAGCCTAGCTAGCAATATAGCGGGATAATTGTGATTCAAGAGCGGGCTGTGTGGCTTATTCGAGCCACTGCCCGTTTTTTTATGTGTGAAGGTTATTAGAGAGAGCTTAAAAAACAACGCGTTGCAGTTTTGTTTTTGCGACAAGACGAAAGTTTAATACCTAATTTTGAATTTTGAATTCAAATTGATGTGGGGAAAGCCTTTGCTGTAGATGCCTATTAGCAACGCGTTGGTCTATTCAAACAGCTTCCCATGCAGGTTCCATCGTGAGCTAACGCTGCGGTGGCGACATAGCCAACAACAACAAATGCTTCACTTGGAGTTCACTATGAAACTGCTCAAAACAGCGCTGGCAACGGCCATTGTATCGCTTGGCTTGCAGGCCGCCGCCGCTAACGCCGCTATTGAAGTGCGCCTTGGTCATGTGGGTGGCCCTGGCTCGTTATTTGAAATTAGCGCCAACCGTTTTGCTGAACTCGCCAACGAACGCTTAGAAGGCGTTGCCGAAGTAAACGTTTATGGCAACAGCCAGCTGGGCAGCGATGAATCAATGATGCGTCGTTTGCGTTTGGGTTCACTGGATCTCTCGATACCCTCCACGGTCATGAGTTCGGAATCAGATCAGTTTGCGCTGTTTGAAATGCCGTATTTAATCGCTGACCGCGAGCACATGAAGCGCGTGCGCGATGAGGTCGTACGTGGGCCCATGTATGACGCCGCTGAAGCCCGTGGTTTTAAAATTATCGGGGTATGGGAAAACGGTTTTCGTCAGATCACTAACAACGTTCGGCCGATTGTTGTTCCTAGCGATCTTGAAGGCATAAAGCTGCGCACGCCCAGCGGTGTATGGCGTATTGAAATGTTCCGTAGCTACGGTGCGGCGCCTTCCCCGATGTCGCTTTCTGAAGTGTTCGTGGCCCTACAAACCGGGGCAATGGACGGCCAGGAAAACCCATTAATTCAAACCTACTCCTCGCGCTTCCAGGAAGTGCAGGATTACCTCTCCATTTCCAACCACGTTTACACCCCTGCCTACCTAACCGCTGGTGCTAGCTGGAGCCGTCTACCGGAAGAAGTGCAGCAAGTGCTCGAAGAAGTGGCCGTTGAAATGGAAGACTTCGTGTTAGAAGAAGGTCAGCGTCTCGATGATGAAACCCTGGCGAAAATGAAAGAAGAGGGAATGGAAGTCAACGACGTCGATTTCGATGCTTTCGTTGAGGCCTCACAAACTATCTACAGTAAGTTTGCCGATGAAGTAGACGGTGGTCAGGACTTGATTGACTCAGTGGCTGCGCTACGCGAGTAAGTCCCGCGCCAATCTATCAGAGGTGCAGCGCTCGATACGCGGCACCTCGTCTCTCGGAGGTCTCAATGAGTACTTTTACAAAATTCAAGAACGCCTATTTTTCGTTTCTTGAAGGTATCGTCGTGATTTTGGTAATTGCGCTTGCGGGCGTGGTCACCGTCGGCTTCGTGACCCGCTATCTAGGTTTTCCCTTAAGCTGGTATGACGAGCTGGCGGCTGTGTTGCTGGCCTGGGTGACCTATTACGGTGCGGCGTTGGCCGCCGCGAAAGGCGCGCATATTACCTGCCCCAGCGTGCTTAATATGTGCCCGCCTGTCATTCGTGTGCCGGTCGCGCTGCTAGCCGAGGCTATCACCATCGGTTTCTTTATCTTCCTTGGCTTAGCAAGCTATCAGGTGATGCTGATTCTTGATGGCGTCAATATGGTCAGCCTCCCCGCCATCTCAATGCAGATAACTCAGTCGGCTATTCCCGTTGCTTCCGTACTGTTCATTATTGCTGAACTGCTGCGGCTCCCCGACGTGATCAAAAGTGCTCGAGGTAAAGGCTTTATTGATCATGAACTTGAAGAAGCAGGCCTTGACGCAGATGCCGTCGAAGCCGTCAGCACACAGCAGCGAGGGTAAGCAGACACCATGGTCATACTGTATATCTTTATCGCATTAATTCTGCTGATTCTTATCAATGTGCCTGTTGCGGTGGCATTAGCATTGGTGGGAACCGTTGCAACGTTCATGTCGTATGGCAGCTTGGCAATGCCGACGGTCGGCATGACGATGTTTGAGGGCGCCACCAACTTTCCGCTGATTGCGATTCCGCTGTTTATTCTCGCCGGTGCCATTATGAACGCCTCGAGTATATCGCGGCGCTTGATTGACTTAGCCATGGCAATGGTAGGGTTTATTAAAGGCGGTTTAGCGATGGTTACCATCGGCGCTTCGGTGTTTTTCGCTGAAATTTCAGGGTCTTCCGTTGCAGGCGTATCGGCCATAGGCAGTATTTTGATTCCCGCGATGCGCAAGCGGGGCTATACCAAAGAATTTGCCGCTTCAATTTCCTCTTCGGCTGCCAGTCTGGCCATCATCCTGCCGCCTTCTATTCCGATGATTCTGTATGCGGTCATGTCGGGTGAATCGGTGGTACAAATGTTTGTTGCCGGTATCTTCCCAGGACTTTTAGGTGCAATGGGCTTGGCGGGGATGTGCTACTACCTGGCACGCAAATATAACTTCCCCTCTGAAGGACGCTTTCGGGTCTCGCAGCTATGGATCGCTTTCAAAGAAGCGATCTGGGCACTGTTGATTCCGATCATCATTCTAGGCGGTATCTTTGGTGGGTTCGTTACTGCGACCGAAGGCGCAGCGCTGGCGGTATGTGTCGCTATCTTTATCAGTGCGGTGATCTATCGCGAATTCACCTTTAGAAATTTCATCGACTCTTGTAAGAGTGCCGGCGTGCAAACCGCGGTGGTGATGCTACTGGTGGCAGCGTCAGCGGTCGTCGGTGGGTATCTGACTGAAACGCGTATTCCCCAGCAGATTGCGATGCAGATTAGCGAGCTTACCAGCAACAAGTACATGATTTTGGCACTACTCAACATCATCTTCTTGATTTTGGGTATTTTCCTGCACTCTGCCGCGGCGATTATTTTGGTCGTGCCCATTGTTTTACCGCTAGTGCTTGAAGTGGGTATCGATCCGCTGCACTTCGGTCTGATCGTGACGTTAAACTTAGCGATCGGCCAGCAAACACCTCCGGTGGCCAGCGTGCTCATTGCGGCGTGCTCCATTGCTAAATCGGACATATGGGCAACCTCGAAAACCAACCTGTGGTTCATTGCCGTGCTGTTTACGATCCTGATGATTAATACCTATATTCCGGCGTTTGCGCTGGCATTAGTGAATTTTGTCTACGGATAACGTGACCGTTGGTCGAGAGCTGAAAGGTAATACTCGAACACGACATGCCTAACAGGAGTAGCAGATGAGCAACGTAAACGAACCCAACCACGTCGATAGCATTCGCTTCGAGCAGCTTAACGGGGTGGCTTGGATTGGCTTTAATCGGCCCCAGAGCCGCAATGCCATGACCTGGGAGATGTACGACGCCTTGGAAAAGCATTGCGATCAGCTGGTCGACAACGATGACATTCATGCGGTTGTCTTACACGGTGTAGGCGGTGAAGCGTTTGTAGCCGGCACCGATATCAGTCAGTTTTCAACCTTTACCAAGGCGAGCGATGCCATTGACTACGAGCGGCGTATTGATCGTGTTGTCGGCAAACTTGAGGCCTTTCCCAAGCCCACGCTGGCGCTGATAGAAGGTGCCTGTGTGGGGGGCGGGGCGGCACTGGCGCTAGTGTGCGATTTTCGCTACGCCACCTCCACGCTCAAGTTTGGCGTGCCCATTGCTAAAACGCTGGGCAATACGCTGTCGATTAATAACGTTTCGCGCATGATCGATATGCTTGGCGTTGCGCGGACAAAAGAGGCGCTGATGATGGCGCGCCTGTTTGGTGCCGATGAGGCACTCGCGACGGGATTAATCAATCAGCAGTTCGGCGCAGGCACCATCTATGCCGACGTGGCGATACTCGCAGAGGCCTTTGCTCAGCGTGCGCCGCTAACGCTTAAGGCCAGTAAGGCGTTGATTGGACGTGCGCTGGAGCAGCGACGTCTTCCCGCCGACGCGAGTGATGACTGGGTAACCACCTGCTATATGAGCCAAGATTTTGCCTCGGCAGTGGATAAATTCGTCAATAAAACGCCGTTTAAGTGGTCTGGCCATTAGTTTTCGGCCAGAGCTTACATCGACTAACTAGGAGGAAAGCCCGTGCTTCCCCTACAAGACATAAAAGTGCTGGATGTATCGCAAATTATGGCCGGACCCTACTGCACCATGGTGTTGGCTGACATGGGCGCTGAGGTGATTAAGGTGGAGAAGCTCAATGGCGGTGATGACAGCCGCCAAATGGGGCCTTACGTCAACGGCGAATCGACCTGCTTTTCACAGATTAATCGTAATAAAAAGAGCATATCGCTTAATCTAAAAGATGAACGCGCTAGAGAAATTTTCTATCGCTTAGCCGCTGATGCCGATGTGATTGTCGAAAACTACCGGCCTGGCGTCACCAAATCGCTGGCCATTGATTACGACACGATTAAGGCCATCAACCCTGGCATCGTGTACTGCTCCATTTCAGGCTATGGGCAAACCGGGCCTTATAGCCACAAAGGTGGATTCGACCTGGTGGCGCAAGGCATGACTGGATTGATGTCGATGACCGGCGAGCAGGGCAAACGCCCGCTGAAAACCGGTATTGCTGTTTACGACATTGGGGCTGGACTCACCGCGATTTATTCAATCCTGGCGGCATGCATTCACAAGATGAAGACGGGCGCCGGCCAGTATATTGATATCGCCATTACCGAGTGTGGCTTGCCCTGGTTTACCTGGGAGGCGGCAGCGTATTTTTCTGAAGGCACCGTGCCTAAGCCAACGGGGTGGCGCCATCGCGTGTCTGCGCCTTACCAGGCCGTCAAAGCCAGCGATGGCTATTTGATGCTCGGCTGTGCCAATCAACGAACCTGGGAACGCTTTTGTCAGGATGTCTTAAAACGCGAGGAGTTAATGGCAGACCCGCGTTTTATCACTAACCAGACGCGCGGTCAGCACGTTGAAGAGCTGGAAGCGTTGCTTGAAGAGCTGATGGCCGACCAAAGTGTGAATGAGTGGCTAACGCTTTGTGACCGCGCGGGTGTACCGGCAGGGCCTATTAACGATTTCGCTCAAGCCATGCAGGATGAGCACTACGTAGCGCGAGGCATGGTGCAGGAGATGGACCACCCGGTGATAGGCAAAATGAAGACGATAGGCTTTCCCAGTAAGTTTTCGGCAACGCCCTCGCAAATTCGTAGCCCTGCACCTTTGTTTGCTCAGCATACTGATGAAGTACTTGATAGCCTGGGTATTTCTGGTGAAGAGCTTGATGCTTTACGCGCTGAAGGATGTATCAAGTAACGCTTTTTTGATGTGATGAATTGCATTCATTATCCATTTTGAATAACGCTAAGCGGCAGATTCAGCCGCGAGCCGTACAACAACAAACAGGAGCGTCATCATGCTAAAACTTAATTTTCACCCATCCGGTCGTCATTTCTTGCAAATTCCTGGCCCATCACCGGTGCCAGATCGCATCTTACGAGCGATGAGCCTGCCCACCATTGATCACCGTGGGCCGGAGTTCGGCGCGCTAGGTCTTGAACTGTTGAGCAAGGTTAAAAAAATATTCAAGACCGAGAACCCGGTGATTATTTACCCAGCGTCAGGTACCGGTGCCTGGGAGGCCGCGTTAGCCAATACTATGTCGCCTGGCGACCGTGTGCTGATGTTTGAAACCGGCCACTTTGCCACGCTATGGCAAAAAATGGCTCTGCGCCTGGACATCCAGCCCGAATTTCTGAGCCTGCCTGGCTATGAAGGCTGGCGCCAGGGTGTGCAGGCAGACATGATCGAAGCGCGCTTAAAAGAAGATACCGGTCACGAGCTGAAAGCGGTGTGCGTTGTACATAACGAAACCTCTACCGGCGTCACCAGTGACATTGCGGCCGTGCGTAAGGCTATTGATGCGGCGGGCCACCCTGCATTGCTGATTGTCGATACTATTTCAGGCTTGGCCAGCGCTGACTTCCGTCACGATGAATGGGGCGTAGATGTTACTGTTTCCGGCTCCCAAAAGGGCCTGATGCTGCCGCCAGGCATCAGTTTTAACGCGCTCTCACCTAAAGCAATCGAAGCGAGTAAGCAGTCGACATTGCCAAAAAGTTTTTGGGCTTGGGATGAAATTCTAGAGGCCAATAAGAACGGCTACTGGCCCTACACGCCAAGCACTAACCTGCTTTACGGCCTGAATGAAGCGCTGGATATGCTGTTGGATGAAGGTCTCGACAACGTGCTGGCTCGCCATCAGCGCTGGGGAGCCGGCGTACGTGCAGCGGTAGCAGCGTGGGGGCTAGAAATTCAGTGCCAGGACTCTGCGGTGTATTCGCCGGTACTGACGGGTGTGGTGATGCCCGAAGGCGTTGATTCGGATGCGGTGCGCAAGATCATTTATGAGCGATTTGATCTTTCACTTGGCATGGGGCTGGGTAAGGCCAAGGGCAAGATTTTCCGGATTGGCCATTTAGGCGACTGCAACGATCTAACCCTGATTGCCACCCTGGGCGGCTGTGAGGCGGGCATGAAGCTTGCTGGCGTGAAGCTGAAGGGAAGCGGTGTGCTTGCCGCGCTGGATTACTTTGCAGCTAATCCGCTCAATGCAGGCGCAGCAGAGCGCTAAATGACGGGGGAGAGCCACATGACGTCTCTGACCAATCATCGCCTGCCCGGTGATGCCAAGATTCGACCGCTCGGCGAGTTTGCCGAGCGGCTATCCCGCGAAATGGAAGGTGAAGTACGGTTTGATCGGGCAACGCGGGGGCGCTATTCAACCGATGCCTCTATTTATCAGGTGACGCCGGTAGGCGTGGTCATCCCGCGCCACCAGCAGGATTTGAAAATAGCGCTGGATATCGCCCGAGATGCTAGCGTGCCGATATTGGCGCGGGGAGCGGGGACTAGCCAGTGTGGCCAAACCGTTGGCGAGGCGCTGGTGATTGATACTACGCGCTGGCTCAATCAGATCGTCGATTTCGACGCCGAGGCACTCACCGTGGTGGTCGAGCCAGGCATTGTGCTTGACCACCTGAATGCGTGGCTTAAGCCGCATGGGCTATGGTATCCGGTGGATGTTTCTACCAGCGCGCAGTGCACGATTGGCGGAATGACGGGCAATAACTCATGTGGGTCTCGCTCGATTTACTACGGCAATATGGTGCATAACGTGCTGGGCGTCGAGGCGCTTTTAGCCGACGGCAGCGCGGCCAACTTCGGTTTCGTGGACAGTGTCGCTCAAGGCTCCCAGGAGCAGCGCATTGCTGAGCAGATCAAGGCCATCGCGCAGCGTGTCGCGCCTGAAATACGTGACCACTTCCCCAAGGTGTTGCGGCGGGTAGGTGGTTATAATCTGGATCTGTTCGATTGCCAAAATCCTATTCCCTATGATCTTGACGGGCGTGCGAACCTCGCCCACTTATTGGTGGGCTCTGAAGGGACGCTAGGCGTTAGCCAGCGTATTAAGCTCAGGCTGTCACCGCTGCCCGAGCAAAAAGTCCTGGGCGTGGTGAATTTCCCGACGTTTTATCAGGCGATGGACTTCACTCAACATATCGTCAAGCTTGGCCCCACGGCGGTTGAGCTGGTTGATCGCACGATGATTGAGCTATCGCTGGAAAATCCTGCGTTTCGGCCTGTCATTGAAAAGGCGCTAATTGGTAAGCCTGAAGCGATTTTGCTCGTGGAGTTTGCCGGCCAAGACCACGCGGCACAGATGGAGGTACTGCGTGGCCTTAGTGAGCTGATGGCTGATTTAGGCCTGCCTGGCAGCGTGGTCGACATGCCAGGAGCCGCTGAGCAGAAAGCATTGTGGAACGTGCGTAAAGCTGGGCTCAACATCATGATGAGTATGAAGGGCGACGGTAAGCCGGTTTCCTTCATTGAAGACTGCGCGGTGCCGCTAGAGCATTTGGCGGAGTACACCGAAAAGCTGACCGACGTGTTTAACCGCTACGGCACGGAAGGCACCTGGTATGCCCACGCAGGCGTCGGCACGTTGCACGTGCGCCCGATTCTCGACATGCGCCGGGATGGCGCAGAGAAAATGCGTGAAATCGCCGAGCTAGCCTCCGCGCTAGTGCGCGAATATAAAGGCGCCTACTCCGGTGAGCATGGCGATGGTATCTGCCGTGGCGAATGGGTGGCGTGGCAGTTCGGTGAGACGATCAACGACGCCTTTCGTGAAATAAAGCAACTGTTTGATCCTAACAATCTGTTCAATCCGGGCAAGATTGTCGATACTCCCAAAATGGACGACGAACGCTACTTTCGTTTTCCTAAAGCCTATAAAACCATCCCGCTAACCCCGGTGTTTGACTGGTCCGCTTGGAATGTAAAGCGTGACCCGCTCACCGGCGAGCAAACGTCGCCAGGCAGCGGCGGCGATGCCACCCATGGCTTGGCTATGGCCGTGGAGATGTGCAACAACAACGGCCACTGCCGTAAGTTTGACGCGGGAACCATGTGCCCAAGTTTTCGCATTACTAAGGATGAACAGCATTTGACCCGGGGCCGCGCTAATACGCTGCGTCTGGTGCTTTCCGGCCAATTGGGTGATGAAGGGCTTGCCAGTGACGATGTCAAAGAGGCGCTGGATCTATGCGTTTCGTGTAAGGGCTGCAAGCGCGATTGCCCCACGGGCGTGGATATGGCCAAGTTCAAAATAGAGGCACGCACCGCCCGCGCGCGTCTTAAAGGAATCTCTCTACGTGACCGTATGGTGGGGGAAATGCCGCGCTACGCCCCGTGGGCCAGCAAGTTTTCCGCATTGGTCAACGGCGTTGAGCGAGTGCCTTTTTTAGCCAAGCAAATCAAACAGGCGCTTAAGCTTGCGCCCCAGCGTTCGCTGCCGCTATTTAACGGCAACTTCCTTGCCAGTGCCGAGGCGTCTCCGCACGCTGCGCGGGAAGTGCTGCTGTTCGTTGATACCTTCAATAATTATATGGAAGGCGATAATGCCAAGGCGGCCAAACGGGTGCTGGAAGCTGCGGGCTACCGCGTTCATCTGAATGTTACGAAAGGGCAGCGCCCCCTTTGCTGCGGGCGAACCTATCTATCGTCGGGCCAGTTCGATAAGGCCAAAGCAGAAGCCAAGCGCACCCTTGAGCATCTGATGCCCTTTGTGGAGCGTGGTGTGGCCGTCGTGGGGCTAGAACCTTCTTGCTTACTCAGCATGCGCGATGAGTTTCTGCAGTACGGCTTTGGTGAAGAAGCGAAAGCACTGTCGTCATCGGCGTATTTGTTTGAAGAGTTTTTGGTCAACGCGCGTGCGGCGGATCAGCTTCCGCTGGAACTTAAAGCGCTGCCATACGGGCACGCTATGCTGCACGGCCACTGCCACCAAAAGGCGTTTGATGCACTGCGCCCCGTCGAGCAAGTGCTAGGCTGGATTCCCGGCCTTGAGGTCAAAACAATTGAGTCCTCGTGCTGCGGCATGGCGGGCAGCTTTGGCTATGAAGCGGAGCACTATGAGGCATCGCTAAAAATGGCCGAGCTCTCGCTGTTGCCCGCTATCCGCAACGCTGATAAAGATGCCGTACTTATTGCTGACGGCACAAGCTGTCGCCATCAAATTCATGATGGCAGCGGTCGTGAAGCGATACACGTTGCTCGATTGCTGGAACAAGCGCTAGCCTGAAGGCTGTACATCAATAACAACCTAGGAGGTCAACGTGGCCATTTATCAATATGGCGAGCACCGCCCGGATATTCACGACGACGTATACGTTGCCGAAACGGCAGATGTTATCGGCCAAGTGACCTTAAAAGCGCATTCAAGCGTGTGGTATCAGGCGGTATTGCGCGGTGATTCGGATCACCTTGAGGTTGGCGAAGAGAGCAATATTCAGGATGGCGCAGTGCTGCATGCAGACCCAGGCTTTCCGCTTAAAGTAGGTAAAGGCGTAACGGTAGGGCACCAGGCCATGCTGCACGGCTGCACGGTTGGCGATGGCTGCCTAATCGGTATCCAAGCGGTGGTGCTCAATGGCGCGGTGATTGGTGAAAATAGCTTAGTAGGTGCCGGTGCCTTTATTAAGGAAGGCGCGGTGTTCCCAGCGAATTCCTTAATTGTTGGTTCACCTGCTCGCGTGGTGCGAACGCTTTCCGAAGAAGCGGTGGCGGGTCTGAAGAAAAATGCTCAGGGCTACGTAGAGCGTAGCAAGCGCCATCGCCAAGAACTCAAGCGAATAGACTGACTGCACTTGTCCCGCTCCAAACGCAAACCCCCAGGCCAAGGCCTGGGGGTTTGCGTTTCTGCTACAACAACCGCCACTTTTACATTAACGGGTCGGTCACGCCGATCACGTAGAACGCAACCAGTGCGATGATGCCGGTAAAAATCAGATAGTAAATGGTGGGTAGGATCGTCTTGCGGATCGTTGTGCCTTCTCGGCCCAATAGCCCGACCGTTGCCGACGCTGCGACCACGTTATGGATAGCGATCATATTACCCGCCGCCGCACCTACCGCTTGCAGTGCAATCATCATCGCCGTCGAAAGGCCAAGGGATTGCGCGACGCTGAACTGGAACTCTGCCAGCATTAGGTTAGACACGGCGTTGGAGCCTGCAATGAAGGCGCCCATTGCCCCGACAGCGGGTGCAAAGAAGGGGTAAATGCCACCTACGCCATCGGCCACCGCTTGCGCCATCATCACCGGCATAGACACAAGGTCTGCGCCATTAACACCCGAGTTGATCAGGATACGTACCATCGGCACGGTGAAGACCAACACGAAGCCCGCACCAAAAATCGTTTTGGTGGACTCTGAGACGGCGGCGCTAATTTTTTGTGGATTCATGCGGTGCAAGAAGTAGGTAATGATCACCACTGCTACAATAATTCCACCGGGTAGATACAGCGGCTGCACGCCGCCGCTAACGCCCGCTTCGCCAAGAATGTTGTTCCAGTCCAGGCTGATTGACGTTAACGCGACGCGCAGCGGCTCAATGGTCCGTGATGCGACTAAGAACAGCGCCAGCAATACGTAAGGTACCCAGCCTTTAAAGGTCGACATAGGCGCTTTGCCCGCAACGTCTTCCAGCTTGATTTGTAGATTGCCAATCCACTCATCGGGCCAAGACGAAGATTCAGGAAAGTCCCAGGTATCTTTAGGCAGCAAGAAGCCTCGCTTGGCGGCAGGCACCACAATCGCTAAGCCCACCATAGCGCCTATCATAGACGGGAACTCAGGCCCTAGCAGCACGCCGACTAGCATGTAAGGCACGACGAAGCAGATGCCGGTAAAAATAGCGAAAGGGGTAATCGACAACCCCTCTTTCCAGGAGCGGTTGGCGCCGAAGAAACGCACCATTACCAGCACTAGGATCAGTGGCATTAAAATGCCCACGATGCCGTGAGTAATGGCGACCGAACTAGTGATTTGTTGAAAAAATACGTCCCAGCTAGAGCCGACCGAATCAAGCTGAGCGGTAATGCCCACGCGATCCACACCGCTACCAACGCCCACCACAATAGGTGTACCGACGGCGCCGAAAGAGACGGGCGTTGACTGAATCATCATACCCACAACGACCGCGGCAAGCGCCGGGAAGCCGAGAGCCACCATCAGCGGTGCCGCAACGGCGGCTGGCGTACCGAAGCCAGAAGCGCCTTCGATGAAGCAGCCGAATAGCCAGGCCACAATCAACGCCTGAACGCGCCGGTCAGGACTAATGCCCGAGAATCCGTTGCGAATCGCGGTAATGCCCCCGGAGTGCTTGAGGGTATTAAGCAGCAGGATAGCGCCAAAGATGATCCATAGAAGGCCTGCTGTCTGAATCAAGCCTTGAATAGTCGATGCCACGACGCGGGTAAAGGACATATTCCAAACGGTTAGGCCAATAATGGCAGCCGTTAGGAAAACGAGAGGCATCGCTATCTTAGCGGGTACTTTAAAGCCTACGAGTAGAATGCCGGCCAGCAGCAGCGGCAAGAAGGCCAGAAGTGCAAGTGTCGTTTCATTCATGAGAGGAACTGCTCCTTGTTATTGATTTGGTACGCTCCGCGAAAACCGCCTGGATTGTGTGTTACCAGCCGGGTGTAAGTGAAAGATACGGTTAGGTTAACAAGATGACTACATTGGAAAATTGGTCTTACCTGTTAAAGCCATTTTTAAAGGCGAGTTAAGTGTTGGTTTTTTTGCCTAATATGATGTTTTTAATGTGTTTTTTAATAACCTGTAAAGTGAGGGGTATAGCGCTCTCGTTAGACTAATAGACACCGTTTAGCGGTGCCTATTGCACGCATAGTTTCTTAAGCTCATTGTTGAACCACGCCAAGCGCATTCGCACGTTTGATAACCACTCGTTTCCTCACCATGGGGCAGTACTGATGGCACTAAAACTCTATGATTTATGTGGTCGAGATGAACAGCTTCGTTTCTCACCTTACTGCTGGCGCGTACGCATGACGCTTGCCCATAAAGGTTTGGAATTTACCACCGTGGCGTGGCGCTTTCTCGATAAAAAGGCGCTGGAGTTTGCCGACTACGACAAAGTACCCGTACTTTGCGACGGCGATAAAGTCGTCACCGATAGCTTCGAAATCATGCGTTATTTGGATCAAGCGTATCCCGACGCGCCCGTGCTGGGTGACGGCGTCAGCTATCAGCGCGTGCTGCTGTTCAAATACTTTGTTGAGCGCAGTGTTACACCAGCGTTATTTCGTATCGTGGGTCTGGATTTACTCGCGGCGGTACACCCGGATGATCGCGCTTACTTTCGCGAAACGCGTGAAGCGCGGTTCGGCTGCACGCTAGAAGAATTCAGCCAGCCAGAGCAGGGTAAACAACAGCTCAAGCAGGTGTTGGCACCGGTGCGCGATTTACTGCGTGAAAGCGCATTTCTCGACGGTGACTCCCCCAGTGGTTCAGACTATTTGCTGTTTGGCAGCATGATGTGGGCTTACATCGTATCAACACAGGCGATTGTAGAACCGGGCGATCCGGTCGACGAATGGTTCCAGCGCATGCTTAGCGTTCACGATGGGGTGGCAAGTAATGCCCTGACCGTACGCGACATATAACGCACAGGGCGGTGCAGCCACGGCCGCCTGATGCATTAAGAAAGCCTTAATTTGCTCAGTGAGTGAATCAACGCTTTCATTAAGGAGATGGCAATGATTGATCTGTATTACTGGACAACCCCTAACGGCCACAAAATCTCCATCATGCTCGAAGAGGCCAAGCTTGCGTATCGAGTGAAGCCGATCAACATTGGGCGGGGCGAGCAGTTTGACCCTGAATTTCTCGCGATCGCGCCCAATAATCGCATCCCCGCCATTGTCGATCACTCCCCGCAGGACGGTGGCCAGCCGCTATCGATATTTGAATCTGGCGCGATACTTGAGTACCTCGCCGATAAAAGTGGGCAGTTCCTGCCCTCGGAAGGCCGCGAGCGCTATATCGTCTTGCAGTGGCTGCACTGGCAAATGGGCGGCTTAGGCCCGATGGCCGGCCAAAATCATCACTTCTGCAACTATGCGCCGCAAAAAATTGAGTACGCCATTGAACGTTACGTGCTCGAAACCAATCGGCTCTATAGCGTGCTGGACCAGCGTCTAGCGCACCATACGTTCGTAGGTGGTGATGACTACTCGATTGCGGATATGGCGATCTACCCTTGGATTGTTCCCTGGGAAAAACAGCGCCAAACGCTAGAAGAGTTTCCTGACTTGGAGCGCTGGTTCGATATGGTGAAAGCGCGCCCAGCCGTGCGCCGCGCTTACGCGTTGGTCGAAGATGTTAATCCACAGGCGGGCGTTGAAATGGATGAGCAAGCGCGTAAGCACTTGTTCAATAACCGCTAGTCGCGGGTTATCGGCGGTAATAAAAATACGCTATAAGTGAGCAGGCGCAGCATGAGATAAAATCATGTTGCGCTGCACAAAAAGCACTGTTAACTTTATAGTCAGCAGAGGCAAATGCCTAGCTTAGATCCGCCTAATCAAGGCATGTTGATGTGCTAGCTCACTTATGGGGATATGAAGATGGCTACTAAATCGAGTACTGATCAAACCGCGCAACAGCTTGAATCTGTGTTTGTATCGCCAATGCGCTCTTACACGCTGACCGCACTTGATTACTATGAACAGCTATTCAGTGCGCAGGTGGATGCTGCCCGCGCTTACTCCGATATGGCTATTTCACAAGCGCGGACTTGGCTTGATGTAAAAGACACTGACAGTTTCAAAAAAGCGCTCGAAAGCCAGCAGAAAACAGCCAGTGATTTCATGGAGCGTGTTAAAGGTGACACTGAAAAAGTGACGTCCATCAGTCAAAGCTTTGCTGAAGATAGCAAAAAGCAGGCTGAAGAAACCACCAAGAAAGCGGTAGAAACGGCTAAGCAGTAAGTTAGCTGATCTGGCTCAAAGCGCCGCTCCCTATGGGGTCGGCGCTTTTTTTTTTACGCTTTGCTGGCACGATCGATTAAGCGCAGGCAGGCAATACGGATAATGTGTTCAATGGCCGTTTGCCGTTCGGTTGCCGCAGCGTTGTTCAAGCGTTCTTCAAAGGCGGCTAAAATTGCGCCACGATCTAACCCCTTAACGGCAATCACAAAAGGAAAACCAAATTTCTTTTTATAAGCCTCATTAAGAGATTCAAACTGAGCGAACTCATCGGCACTGCAATGATGTAGACCTGCTCCGGCCTGTTCGCTGGTGGAATCCTGCGTTAATTCGCCTGAGATAGCGGCTTTGCCAGCCAAATCGGGGTGGGCACGAATGACATTGATTTGCTGCTCGCTGCTGGCCTGCTGCAGCATTAGGCCCATAAGCTGTGCCAGCCCATCAGGGGCGTCATGCTCTTCATTTAGGCCGTGATGCCAGGCGGCTTCTGCGACCCAAGGCGAGTGCTCATACACGTCCCCATAGTGAAGCGTCAGCATTTCAAGGCTGCATCGGCTAGGCGCTGGTGAAAGTACTAATGGGCGGTGGGTCGACACTGAAATTCTCCTAGGCATGCAGTTTTTCAAAGCGTAAAGCGATAGACTTAATGTATACAATAAAGAACGGCAGCGGTACTCCTTGACCGATAGGCTCAACGGTACAACGGCATGGATGTCGATCAAGTATCGCCAATAACCTTATAAAATAGGAGCGGCTATGGGGCGTTTAACTACCCACGTACTGGATACCGCCACGGGACAGCCCGGGCAGGGGATTACTATTGAGGTGTTTCGCTTGACCCGCAGTGAACGCCAGCATCTAAGCACCGTCATCACTAACAGTGACGGGCGCTGTGATGCACCTCTTTTAGAGGGCGATGCGTTGACTGCAGCTGAATATGAGCTGGTTTTTCATGCCGGTGACTACCTGAGAGCCCAGGGCGTAGAGGCTAATGAGCCCCGCTTTTTAGATATGATTCCACTGCGCTTTGGTGTTGCTGATGTCAGCCAGCACTATCATGTGCCGCTGCTGCTATCGCCCTATGGCTACTCAACTTACCGCGGTAGCTAAAATCTCCGATTAACTATTACGTGATAACCAACATGCGCGATGAAGAGCACGATATCATTGCGGCTTGGAAGGAATGATCAGAGAGGCTAGCTATGAGTGATGCGCAGGCACCGGTAAAGCGGCGCGCTTCCGTTAATAAAAATAGCAAAGAGGGCGATGAGCGCCACGAAGTGATTTACCGGTCTATCAGCGATGCGATTGTGGAGCAACGTTTAAAGCCTGGTGCCCGGCTGCGTGAAGATGCGTTGTCGGAAGTATTTGGTATTAGCCGTACCGGGATTCGTAAAATCTTACAGCGCTTAGCGCTGGAGCAATTAGTCACACTCACGCCACGCCGCGGCGCTAGTGTTACCCGGCCAACCGCTGATGAAGCCAAAGACGTTTTCGATGCTCGTCAGTTAATCGAGTGCGGGTTAATGCCCGATGTGGCAAGACACATGAGCGACAAAGAAGCCGCTGAGCTTCGCGAAATGGCCCGCCAAGAGCGCCAAGCGCTGCGCAGTGGCCAGCAAAGTGTGGCTATTCGTCTCTCGGCGGATTTTCACGTGCGCTTAGCGCAGCTTTCAAGCAACGCCACCCTGGCGGAGTTTGTTGAGCGCCTGTGCTCGCGCTCTTCGCTGATACTCGCCGTTTACGGTCATCGCGGCCACCTGGGCTGCGAATCCCACGACCACGATGACCTAATCGGGCATTTAGAATCAGGCAACGGAGAGCGCGCTAAAGCCTTTATGAGCCGCCACCTAAAAGCCATCGAAGCTTCGCTTTCCATGGTTGAAGAGCAAGAGAGCGCACCGGATTTGCAGCAGATATTTGGGGGTTAGGTTAGGTGCGCTTCATCAGTTAAAAACATCCCAGCCGCAGTAATTAATGGCAACTCTCATAAAGCCGTCGGTGATTTCACGCAGACTCCAGATGATTAGAGCACCCTGACGCGTTATGTCCTAAACAAACGCCACCGGCTCTGGCCGATGGCGTTTGTTCTAGCAGTTAAAATTTCTCAACTTACCGTATGCTCAGCAAACGCAGACGCTGCCTTAAATTGACGCATTAAGCCGTAGTAGAATAGCCCGCCTAAGCCCGCGCCTATCAGCCAGCCGTATCCGCCTAGGCTTGATAGTGCGGGAGCTAGAACGGTAGAAAGAGAGAACATCGCAGCGGCGCCAAAGGCGATAAGGGCGCGGATGTTCCAACCATTCACGTAATAGTAGGCGCCGCCCGGCGCTGATGAGAACAGCTCCTGCATATTCAAATGCTGGCGCTTGATCAGGTAGTAATCGACCACGATGATGCCGTAGAACGGCGCGACGATTGCACCGAGTGCGTTTACGAATCCGGGAATGCCTATTTGACTGATCACGGAGATCCAAAGCGCGCCGACAAAGAAAGCAATAATGGCGGTAATCAGGCCGCCTGTCTTAAAGCTGATTTTGCTGGGAAACAGGTTGGCCAGGTCATAGGCGGGCGGAATAAAGTTGGCCACTAAGTTAATGCCTACCGTAGCGGCGAAGAAGGTGAGGGCAGCGACAATCGTCAGCGGCAGCGAATCAACCCGCTCAACGATATCGGCGGGGTTGGTCAGTGCCTCGCCAAACAGCACCAGAGTGCCTGCCGTAATAATTAGCGCAATAAAAGAGAAGAAAGCCACGTTAAGCGGTAAGCCTAGCAGGTTGCCAAGCTTCATCTGGCGCTCGGTTTTCACAAATCGCGTGAAGTCGCCAAAGTTGATTACCACCGCTGCGAAATATGCCACCATGGTCCCGACAATGGCCATAAAGGCGGCAATCGAACTGCCACTGGCTTCACCATCGCCGCTAAAAATAGTGCCAATAGCAGGTAGTAATTCGCTGCCCGCCTGATACCAAACAACCGCCATTAACACCAGCATCACCACATAGACCAGTGGGCCTGCCAAGTTTAGAAAGTGTTTGATGCGCTCAATGCCCTGCCAGAAAATCGCGATTTGGAACAGCCAAACAATCACAAACGACACCCACGCCACGCCGGAAAGGCCGAGGAAAGTACTCCCGCTGCCCGCACCAATAAAGGCGGTAATAAGCAGCGTTACCGCGGTTGATGCGAAGTAGGTTTGTACGCCGTACCAGAAGATACCGACGATGGCACGTAGTATGGCGGGCAAATTCGCGCCGCGAACACCCATGCTGGCACGTACCATCACTGGAAACGGAATGCCGTATTTAACGCTGGGCTTACCGGTAAGGTTGACCAAAAACATCACGATCACGCCCGCCAGTATAATGGCAGCCATTACCGCCCAGCCGTTCAGGCCATAACTCAAAAATAACGAAGCGGCTAGGGTATAGCCAAATAGGCTTTGGATATCGTTCGACCAGACGTTAAAGATCTCAAACGCGCCCCAGTTACGATCTTGAGGTTTAAGCGGCGCAAGGTCCTCGTTATACAGCGTCGGGTCGATGTGCCTAATGTCTAAATCACTCACGTCGTTGCTCTCTTTCATTTTATTGGCTCAAGGTTGGCGCGTGGGGTTACTGGCTAAAACGTTGGCAAGGTGCCCAGTACTTCATCAGCAGGTAATAGCTAATGCCTGCAGGGATATGGCTGGCGTACCAGGAGATCGCCGAGAAAGAAAGCGCCGCCACAATGCCAATCGCCGTGGCAATCAGTGCCGCCGCGTTAACGCCTTTATAAGGCCCCTCCGGGTCATACAGCTTGCTGATATCTAGAGTGCGACGGCGAATGATGTAGTAGTCGACGACGAGGATGGCAAAGATGGGGCCGAGGAATGCTGAATAGGTCTGCACAAACATCTGTAGGCCCGCTGCAGAGCCTGGCTGGACAAGCTTCCAGGGGAACGTGGCAAACGCCAATAGCCCAACGATGACCGTGGCGATTGGAAACTTGATCTTAAAGACATCCATCAATACGTAGGTGGGCGGCACTACGTTATTGAGTACGTTAGTAGTGACCTGCGCGAAGGCAATAAATAGTAGGGTGGTCATCAACAGCGGCGTGTTGTCGACGGCGTTAGCAAATACTTGGATAGGGTCTGCGGTGCCGGTGGCTTGCGAAACCATGTAGCCAATCAAACCCATAAACAGCGTGCAGGGCAGAATTGACATGGCATAAATGGTCGTCAGCAGGCTTTGGGCCGTGCCTTTTTTATGCTCACGTGAGTAGTCGCTAACGTTGAGCATCATGGTGCTGTATATGCCAAGAAATAGCATGGTCGCGCCCCAAAAGGGCATGCCCCATGAGCCTTCCATGGTTAGCAGGCTGGCTGAAAGCTCATCGCCATAGCGCTGCACCGTGGCGTAAAACATGTACATCAGTGAGGCTAGGATAAAAACGCTGCCGATGTTTTCTAGCCATTTGATGCCCTGGAATCCCATGACCGATAGGCCGATTTGCAAAAACTGGAAGGTAATAAAGTAGAAGATAAGATTGTCAAAACCGAACAGCGTAGCCGACACCATATTCAGTGCCCCTGCGCCAATCCAGCTTTGAAAGCCGTACCACACTACCGCAGGCACCGCGCGAACTAATCCGGGTAAACGCGTGCCGGTAAAGCCGAACGCACTACGTGCTTGAACCATGAACGGTATGCCGTACTTGTAGCCTGCGGCCCCGTTAATGGCCAGAGCAATGCCGATCACAAAGCAGCCAATGGCAATGGCCAGCGTAGCTTGCAACAGGTTTAAGGTGCCGACCACACTTGAGCCCATGGCAAAGGTGCCAATGGAAACGCAGCCGCCGAACCACGCCAGAAAGTAGGAGCTACGCCCCATTATTCGGGTGTCTTGAGGGGTCAGGCTTTCAGCCCCCATGCTTTTTGTTCCCACTGCGTCGTTCGCAGTAGATTGATTTTTTGACGCAAGAGCCGAAGTTGAAGCGCTCATGATGTCGTCCTCGCAAGATTATCGGTTTTATTGGTAGCTTGAGTATTTTCATACCCAAGCAACGCTTGCGGCGTGGCGTGCTAATGGACGTGTTGCTTATTTTGTATAATGTTAATTATTATTAGTAGTGTTGCGAGCGTTGTCAGTTAGTGATGTCTGTCAGTTAAAGCGCTGTTCGCCATATCGTAAGACTATGAGTCAAGGGGCAGTGAAAGATCAGAAAGCGCCGCAAACTTACCCGTGAATGCTTTTGGTCGTGGGTAGGCAAGGTCGCCATGCTTACTGGTGTGCAGACCTAAACTAACCAGTGATTCAGCCAGTTTCAGCGCTGCGCTGACGCCTTCAATCACCGGCAGACCTACTTCGTGACTAATCTGTTGGGTCAAATTAGCCATACCGCCACAGCCTAAAACGATGGCGCCGATATCATCTTCATCCCGCGCACGGCAGCACTCTTCGACGATGCGGGCAAATGCAGCCTCAGGATGATGCTCAAGGTCTAAAACCGGAATTTCAGCTGCGCGAATGCGCCGACAGTGGTGGCTAAAACCATACTGCTGAAGCAAGTGCTCGGCGATAATGCCGGTACGCCCCAGCGTGGTGACAATCGAAAAGCGAGTGCTGATCAGCGTGGCAAGATGAAAGGCCGCTTCGGCAATACCGATGACCGGCGCACGGGTCAGCTCCCTTGCGGCAAGTAGGCCCGGATCGCCAAAACAGGCCACCACGTAGGCATCAATACCGACTTCGCGCTCGCCTTTAAGAACCTCTTCCGCCACGCCGACAGCACTAATAACTTCGTCAAAGTGGCTTTCAATTGAAACGGGCCCCGCGTCCGGCTGCGAGGCGCTAACTTGAGTGCCTGCGCCTGCCTGCTGCAGCGCTGCATGATAAATAGCAGCGGTCATGGAGGCCGTGGTGTTGGGATTGATAATTCGTATATGCATGATAAGTAATCCGCACGTGAACAATATTTCTTTTGTTGTATACAAAAATAGGGCGATTCTAAGCGTAGCGCAAGTAACTAAATTGAGCTGGCCTTAAAAAAGGCAATCATGGTCAGCGGCTAGTTGGCTATGAATGCGACTGTTAGATTCATTGTTAGCGTGAAAAAGGCCCGTGAACTCCAGTGTACTAACCTGTGGGCGCGTTGCGGTTGACCGTTAATGTCGCTATTTTGTATACAAGCAGTTTGCGGGTTCTCTAGGTGCGCGCTATACAGGCTATGTTGCACTAAACGATAGCCAAGCATTGGAATCAAGGAGCTATGCATGTCGTCATCACCTTCGAACCTCTACGCTCGTGACCTAATTGGTTACGGACGAAATCCGCCCCACGCTAACTGGCCTGGAAAGGCGAAGATTGCCGTCCAATTCGTGCTCAACTACGAAGAGGGCGGCGAAAATTCCGTACTGCATGGTGATTCAGGCTCAGAGCAGTTTTTATCTGAGATTATCGGCGCGCCAGCCTATCCTGATCGTCACCTGAGCATGGAGTCGATTTACGAATATGGTTCGCGGGCCGGGGTGTGGCGCATTCTGCGCGAATTTGAAAAACGTGATTTACCGCTCACAATATTTGGCGTGGCGATGGCGCTGGAGCGTAATCCTGACGTCGCTCAGGCGTTTAAAGAGCTAGGCCACGAAATTGCCTGCCATGGCTATCGCTGGATTCACTATCAAGAAGTCTCGGAGCACGTTGAGCGGGCGCATCTTCAGCAGGCCATGGAGATTTTTCAGCGGCTTTATGGTGAGAAGCCGCAAGGCTGGTACACCGGCCGCGATAGCCCTAATACGCGCAAGTTAGTGCTGGACGAGGGCGGCTTCCTTTACGATAGCGACTATTACGGCGATGATTTACCCTTCTGGACTCGTGTCACCGATAGCCAGGGCAGTGATCATAATCATTTAATTGTGCCTTACACGCTCGACACTAATGATATGCGCTTTGCCGCCCCGCAGGGGTTCAATACCGCAGATCACTTCTTTACTTATCTACGTGATGCCTTTGATGTGCTTTACGCAGAAGGGGAAGAGGCGCCGAAAATGCTCTCTATTGGAATGCACTGTCGTTTACTTGGGCGGCCTGGGCGTTTTCGAGCATTGCAGCGCTTTTTAGATTATATCGAAAGCCATGACCGCGTTTGGGTTGCGCGGCGAGTTGATATCGCCCGCCATTGGGCCGAGCATCATCCCGCATCAACGTGACATTAAACTAGTTTATTAGGATGTTATGACGCCGCATATCGGACAGCGTATTACCGCTCAGTTTGACGAGTTAAGTGCCCAGGAGCAGCGCGTCGCGAGCTTCATTCTCGACCACTTTGATGATCTGGCGGTGTATAGCGCGGCCGATTTGGCGCGCTTAACCGGGGTATCTAAATCCACGGTCAGCCGTCTGTTCAAACGGCTGGGGTTTGAGAGCTATCGTACCGTTAAAGACCATGCCCGCCAGCTGCGCAACTTAGGCGTGCCGCTAGTGATCGACGCAAATGCCATGCAGGAAGAGGCCGGCGCGCCGTTCCAGCGTCATTTGCAGCGCGAGCAGGAAAATCTGCAGCGCTGCTTGAACGGGATAGCGTCGGAACAGTTTGCTGCGCTGGTAGAGCATCTGGATAGCGCACGCCATGTGGTTGTGATCGGGTTTCGTAACAGCTACCCGTTAGCACTACATTTTCGTCAGCAGTTGATTCAAGCGCGCACCCAGGTGCGGGTGGTTCCACATCCTAACCAGTCGTTAGCGGAAGAAATTGTCGATCTCTCCGAGCAGGATGTTGTGGTGCTGTTTGGATTTCGCCGCCGCCCCGCGGCGTTTGCTGCGCTGGTGGATGCGCTTGAGCGCTCGCCGGCCAAGGTCGCATTAATTGCTGATCCAACCGCGGTGAATTTCGCCGCTCAAGTCACCTGGTTTATGGAAACGCCGCTTGAAAGCCTCTCGGCATTTGATAGTTACGCCGCAGCCAATAGCCTGATTTGTTTGCTGGCGAACGGCGTTTTACACCGTCGCCTGGCAGAGGGACGAGAGCGGATCAGCGCGATCAGCGATATGTACGTTGAGCTCAGTGAACTTGAAACACCGATCATGAGTATCGATTAGCACATACGTTAGAAATCGTTGGCGTTTCAACGTGAGGCGAAGATGTCCGCTAGCGCCCTAGCCTCACGCTGATTCTTGCTATTCGGCGTTCAGAAAGTCTGCCACATCAAGCAGTATCATCTCATTATCATCAGCCTGCCCTTGCTCGCGACCAATCGAGAACGGATAGTTATTGTCGTTGGCGACCACGATAGTTCTTTCATCGACTCTATCCACGTTCTCAATAGTCACAAAGGGAAAATTAAACGTGCCGTCGATCGTGCCTCGCGGTGCGATGCCGTTGGGATCTTGAATGTCCATGAGGTCTATATAGGCGATTTTCTCAAGCACACCTTGCTCGTTCGTGCGATCGAGGTCGATAAGATAGATACGCTTGAACTCGGCGGGATCGTTCGCCCACTCTGCTCTAGGGTCTCCTTGGCGGCTATCACGCTCGATAATCAGGCCGCGGGTGCCCTCAATAAGATTGAAGTCGCCAATGGCATGATCCGCTGACGCGAGTGGGTAATAGCGAGTTGTATCGCCCCATTCGCCTGTGTCAGTGCTGAGTTCGAACATTCTTAAGACGGGAGTGCCATCAATGGTTTCCGGGGCATTATCATTACTGTCCCATACAGGCTTTTCCAACAATGGATAGAGCGTTGTGTGGTCTTCGGAGAGCGCCATACCCTCATAGCCACCGGAGCGAAAAACGACAACATCATCTGAAAGTGGTGCGCCGGGGTTTGGGGTCAGGGCAAAGGCATTGTCGGGCGAGCGCATCATCGTGCCGCCTGGGTTTGTGGCTATCACTTGCAACACTTCACCCTCCTTATTGACCTGGATAATCCAGGGGCCGAATTCATCACCAATCCAGTAGGTATCACCCACCGGCTGGATCGATTCGATGTCGAAATCAGCACCGGTCAAAAATCGCCCGGGGGTGGCTTCATTCATAATAGGGAAGGGTACCTTGCGGTTTGGGTCCGAGAGTTGAACGGTCTCCTCAATAGTGACGCGTCCGGTTTTCCAGTCGGGGTTTATGATGTTAAACATCAGTATGATATCGGAAGAGTTCGCCTTAGAGCCAAAGCCGTTATCGGTTAAGACCAGAAAACGATCGTCGCCAAGCGAGCGTATACCTGAAAACCCTTGCAGCGGCTGGCTGGGAAAAGGGAGCGCTAAACCAGTGGCTTGTAGGTTAGTGTATAACTGCTCAATACGTCCTTCTTCTCCAGTAAAGCGGCCTGAGGTGTTGTAGTGTTCAGCGGCGCCGGATGGGGCCGCTACAAACGTGCTGCCGGGCAGTTGAGCATGACTGGACAAGGTGGCAGGAAAGGCCTGCTGAGAATAAGCTGAATCCGTAAATACAAAGGCGAGTAAGGCTGTGGCGAGTATCGGTTTCATCATCACTATTTAACCTTTGCAAAGAAGATAAGAGGTAGCTGAGCAGGGTCAGCTACCTCTATCTTCTTCAACAAAGGTGATAGTTGAATGACAGAAAGCAGATCTTTTAATTTCTGGCCGTTTTGACTATTTTGGCTAACGTTTTTTGTTTACTGGTTAACCATTCCACTGAGTCGCCTGAGCGAACACAAGAAACGCCAACGCAATCAGCACCCATATGCAAAAGAGGGGGAAGAAGAACTTGACCCATTTTTGCCACGTCACCCCAGCCAGTGCCAGCGTGGCCATAAAGTAGCCTGACGTTGGGTAAAGAATATTGCCAATGCCGTCGCCGAGCTGGAAAGCCAGCACCGCGGTTTGTCGTGTGACGCCAATAATATCGGAAAGCGGTGCCATCAGCGGCATAGTCACCAGGGCCTGACCGCTACCGGAAGGAATGATGAAGTTAAAGCCTAGCTGGGCGAAGAACATGCCAATAGCCGACAGTAACGTGGGCAGGCCGCCAACCAGATTGCCCAGTCCAAACACCAGCGTATCCATGATCTGACCATCTTCCAGCATCACGGCGACACCGCGAGCAACCCCTGCGATCATCGCTCCCACGAGCACATCACGGAAGCCCTGGTTAAAGCCTGCGCATATTTCGTCGGTGTTAAGCCCCGCGATCAGCCCCACCACAATCCCCATAATGATGAAAAGCCCGGCCATCTCCATCATGAACCAGCCTTGCTGTAACACGCCGTAAATTAGCACGCCGAAGAAGGCAAAGGCCGCGATTGCGGCTAGCTTTTGACGACCGTTGGCCACCAGTGCGCGGCCATTATCGGCATGCTGATAGAGCGAACGCTTTTCAGACTCGCCCGGGTCACTGCTGAGCAGGCTAAAGGATGGTTCGTTATGCACTTTGCGGGCGTAGCGCATGACAAAGAAAATGGCCGCCGCCAGCATGACAATAAACGCCAAGATGCGCAGCCCGTAGCCTGAATAAAGCGGGAGTGCTGAAAGCTGCTGGCCCAGGCCGGTATTGATGGGGTTGAGTACGCCGGTAGTGAAGCCGACAGTAGTGGCACATAAAGCCACCGCCGCCGCCGTCACTGAGTCAAAGCGTAATGCAATCATCAGTGGCAGGATTACCGGGACGTAAACCAGCGCCAGCTCCTGGGTGCCAATAACGGTCGCGATGAGGGCAAATACTGTCATCAGCACTGGAATGGTCAGCAGGCTTTGTCGGGCAAAGCGCCTAGTCAGCTTATCGACACCAATCTCGATAATGCCGGTATGCCTCAATACCATGAACATGCCGCCAATCATGAAGGTAAAAAAGACAACTTCCCCGGCACTCATCAAGCCGTTGGGAATCGCCAGCATGAAATCGACAATGCCCACTGGAGAGGGGGCTATTTGTTCATAAGAGGTCGGGTCGATGGTGATACGACCAGCCGGGCCTGGAACGCGCTCGAACTGCCCTGCGGGCACAAAGTGCGTGGCGATCGCCGCTAGCGCAATAAATATGAACAAAACGGCGTAGATATCGGGGATTCTACACCAGCTTTTCTTAGGCACTGGGCGTTCAGGGGAGGGCGAAGGGGGGATTTGTTGGGACATGCGTTGCCTCGCGTTATTTAAAGCCACCCTTGAGGGCAGCCGTTGTTATAAATGCCTAGTTATAAATGCTTAGTTATAAATGCCTAGTGTGAGCCGAGCAATGACATCGTCTAGCCACTAGATCAACAAGGGCCAAACGGTGAAGCACTGTCATTTGAGACACTGTCATTTGAAACATTGCCATTTGAAGCATGGTTCGTATGGTTTTAGAATTATGAAACGAAAGTTTCTAAAGAAGTTACTATTGGGAGGAGTGTTTCACAAGGGCTTTGCGAAAGATCGCTTTAATGTGTGTCGCAGATCTTGTATACAAGATGTTTTCTTTATTTTAATAAAATCAGATAGGATCAATCATGCCAGCTACTTACTACGCTCCCACGGGCGGTCATCCGCCGCAAACGCAGTTAACCGCTGACCGCGCTGTTTTTACCGAAGCCTATGCGCTGATTCCTAAAGGCGTGATGCGTGACATAGTGACAAGCAATTTACCGTTCTGGGAAGGCACGCGCCTGTGGGTGCTCGCGCGGCCGCTATCAGGCTTTGCTGAAACATTCTCACAGTACATTATGGAAGTGCAGCCCAACGGCGGTAGCGATAAGCCTGAGCTGGACCCTCAAGCTGAAGGCGTGCTGTTTGTGGTGGAGGGTGAGTTAACGCTTATATTAGCGGGCGAGCGCCATACCATGGTGCCCGGTGGCTATGCGTTTATACCGCCTGGCAGTGATTGGCAGGTACGTAACGAATCAGCAGCAGCAGTGCGCTTTCATTGGGTTCGTAAGTCCTTTGAGTTTGTCGAAGGGCTCGACGTGCCTAAAGCGTTTGTGGTCAATGAGCAAGACATTGCCCCTGTTGAAATGCCAGGCACCAACGGAAGCTGGGCGACGACACGCTTCGTTGATCCTAATGATGTGCGCCACGATATGCATGTGACCATTGTAACGTTCCAGCCGGGCGGCGTTATTCCCTTCGATGAAACCCACGTGATGGAACATGGCCTTTACGTGCTGGAAGGTAAGGCGGTTTATCACCTTAATCAGCAGTGGGTTGAAGTAGAGGCCGGCGACTTTATGTGGCTGCGCGCATTCTGCCCCCAAGCCTGTTACGCCGGTGGGCCAGGACCGTTCCGCTATCTGCTATATAAAGACGTTAATCGTCATCCCGCCCTTCGTCTGAAATAACGTGTAAGGACAACGCAATGCTTAAACTCACTGCTACACCGCTAACGGCAGAGGCGTTTGCCCCTTTTGGCGATGTGATTGATGCGCGCAACGCCGCGTCGTTCCCTATCAACGCTGGTCGTACCCAGCGCCATCATGACCTCGCTAAGGTGGAAACGCTGGGTGAAAACGGCCACACGCTGATCAACATTTTTATCAGTCAGCCGATCACACTGCCGCTTGAACTGACGTTTTTAGAGCGCCACCCTCAAGGCAGCCAGGCGTTTATGCCGCTGCATGAAGAGCGCTTTATCGTGGTGGTGGCCACTCCCGGCGAGCATATTAACTCAGGTGACGTGCGTGCCTTTGTGACCGACGGCCATCAAGGCGTCAACTACCGTGCAGGCACCTGGCATGCCGTTCAATCGGTGCTGGAACGAGAAGGCGAGTTTTTGGTGGTAGATCGAGGCGGTGACGGCAATAACTGCGAAGAGTTTCCCATGGCGATAACCGTGACCTTGGAATAATCCGTGCCTGTGAGTGGTACCGCTGTCATATAGAGCGCGTTAAACTGATAAGCTAGTGTTATTCAATAGAGTCTCGTTATCCAATAGCGTCACTACAGGCTAATTCGCATGGTGGGAATATTATGAGCGCACTGCACTTTTCTTCGATCCGTCGTACCAAAATTGTCGCCACTCTTGGCCCTGCCAGTGATCGTGAGGGCGTATTGGAGGCCATGCTTGCTGCGGGCGTGGATGTGGTGCGTTTAAATTTCTCTCATGGTACCGCCGATGATCACCGTCGACGCTTAATGCAGGTACGTGAAATCGCCGCGAAGCTAGGCCGTAGCGTTGCCGCTTTGGGCGACCTTCAAGGTCCCAAAATCCGTATTGCCCGTTTTCGTGATGGTGCGGTGGTGCTCAAAGAAGGCCAGCCGTTTATTCTCGATATGGCGCTAGACGGCGATGCAGGTGATATTCACCAGGTGGGCTGCGACTACACAACGCTGTCGCAAGATGTCTCAGCAGGTGATCGCCTGTTGCTGGATGATGGTCGCGTCGTTCTAGACGTTGTTCGCGTCAGCGGCCAGCAGGTGTATACCGTTGTGGTCGTGGGCGGCAAGCTTTCCAACCATAAAGGCATCAACAAGCAGGGCGGTGGGCTTTCTGCCCCAGCGTTGACTGAAAAAGATAAAGAAGATCTGAAAACTGCCGTCGAGATTGGCGTGGACTACTTGGCCATTTCTTTCCCCCGCCACGCCGAAGATATGCTGGAGGCGCGCCGCTTGCTGGGCGAGGCGGGCAAAGATATTGGCTTAGTCGCGAAGGTTGAGCGTGCTGAGGCCGTGGCGGATGACGCCACCCTCGACGGTATTATTGAAGCATCGGAAGCGGTGATGGTGGCGCGGGGTGATCTCGGCGTTGAAATTGGCGATGCGAAGCTAGTCGGCGTTCAAAAACGCATGATCAAGCGTGCTCGCTCACTTAATCGCGCGGTGATCACTGCTACACAGATGATGGAAAGCATGATTTCGGCGCCGCTGCCCACACGGGCAGAAGTGTTCGATGTGGCTAACGCCGTGCTGGATGGCAGCGATGCAGTGATGCTCTCAGCGGAGACCGCCGCAGGCGACTACCCGCTTGAAACCGTAGAAGCCATGGCGCGGGTTTGTTTAGGCGCTGAGCGTGAAAAATCAGCCCAAGAATCCGGCCACCGTATTCATGAAGGTTTTGCTCGCCCTGATGAAACCATTGCGCTTTCAGCGATGTATGCCGCGAATCATATGACTGGCGTTAGCGCGATTGCCTGCATGACGTCTTCTGGCTACACGCCGCTGATTGCATCGCGTATTCGTTCTGGTTTGCCGATCGTGGGTCTGGCACACAACCCTATCGCACAGCGCCGCATGGCACTGTATCGCGGGGTGGTGTCGCTACCTTTTGATACATCTGAAATGTCACCCACCGAGCTAAATGAACGTGCGCTTGAACTGCTGGTGAAAACCGGTATCTCAAAAGCCGGAGATCACGTGATTCTGACCCGCGGCGATCACATGAACGCTCATGGGGGCACTAATACGATGAAAGTGATGGAGATTACCGACCAGCACGCTGAGCATAACGGCTAATAGACGACGTGGCTGGATGCTGGCCTGCTGCTGATAGGTTCCCCATATGTTGGGGAGTTACGCGCATCATAAAAGGAAGTACGCATGAACTCTACGCGTCGCACGCTGCTTAAGGCGTCGTTACTGTTACCGCTGGCGGCACTGTTGCCGATGTCGTTACTTAGTGCTGTGGCGTGGGGGCAGGCGAAGCCAGCCGGCCTGCAAACGCTGGCGCTTGCCATTCATAGCGAGGATGGCCCGCATCGTGTAGACGTTGAAGTGGCGGAAACGATTGCTCAGCGTCAGCGTGGTTTGATGGAGCGTGAGAGCATGCCAGCAAGCAGTGGCATGCTGTTTCGGTTTGAGAGAGAACAGTCGGCTAACAATGCCTTTTGGATGTATCACACGCTAATCCCCCTCGATATTGCCTTTATCGATGGCAATGGGCAGATTGTCGCCATCAATACCATGCCGCCTTGCGAGTCCTCTGAGCCCAGTCGTTGCCCTTCCTATCCGGCCGGTGCCGCGTATTACTCGGCGCTAGAGGTTAACGGCGGATACTTTGCCGAGCGCGGTATTAAAGTGGGCGACTGTGTATCGGTCCCTGATGATGCAGGTTTCTGCCAGCCCGCACCCTAAGCTAGACGGGGTGCGCGGCGGAATTTAATCACAATCAGCGCGATACCTGAGACCACCAATCCTCCACCTATCAGCTTGTGAATGCCTAGGCTGTCGCCCATCAGCAGCGCGCCTAGGCCCACCGCAAATACGGGCGTTAGAAGCGTCATGGGAATGACGCGATTGATCGGATGGCGCCGCAACAGTGTGTACCAAATCCCGTAAGCGACAATCGATGACATGACGGCGGTGTAAATGATTGCTCCCCAGCCCACCCAGCTTGCCTGCTTAATTGCCTGCCATTGACCACTTTCAAATAGCCACGACCCTAGCGCTACCTGAGGTACTGCAAACAGCGCCACCCAGCCTGCGAGTGCCAGTGGGGCAATCGGTGGGCCGCGCTTAATTAACAGCTGCGAGATTGCCCAGCCTAATGCGCTCAGCAGCAAGATAGTTAATGGCAAAGGCGACGGCAGCGTTGGCCCTCCCGCAATGACGGCTATACCGGCAAAGGAGAGCAGCAGCCCGACGATACGCTTAGGCCCCAGCCGTTCCTTAAAAAACACCACGGCCAATAACGTGGCAAACGGTGTACCCATTTGCACGAGCAGCGCGCCGGTACCCGCTTCCGCGTGCTCTAAACCAATGAATAGCAGTGCAAAGTGAAGACTGCCGAACGTCACTGATAGCAGCAGTAAAAACGGCAGCTGCGCGCGTGCGACGGGATAGAAGGGTACTAGCAACGCTGCGACCAGCATAAAGCGAATGGTGGTTATCAATAGCGGCGGTAGTTCTTCCACGCCTACCTTGATAACAATGATGTTTAACGCCCATATAGCGATAACGAAGAGGCCGAGCAGCAGGTCGCGTAGGGGCACGTTGATGTCCATGGCAGGAAGGAAACAGATAGCCATTGTAACAGCTTGAGAGAGCGCCAAAATAATACAGCGATAGAGACTATCTTTGCCATGCCGACCTTAGGCGTCTTTCTTTCGCGCGCTAAGTGAATACAATAAGTGTGGCTTCAACGAAAAGCCTCGCCACGGCTATCCGCACGCATCCTAAATGTACATCATAAAAATAGATAAAAAAGGAATCACCATGACGCTGACACGCTCAATGGCTCGTTTGACTGCCGGCCTGGCCGGTGCGGCACTACTTTCTGCCTCCCTTTCTGCTCAAGCCCGCGAACTTTCGGTTTCTACCGTGTTGTCTGACGCGTTTCCCTGGGGGCAGGCCGCCGAGAAGTGGGCTGAGTTAGTAGAAGAGCGCAGCGACGGTGAGCTGACGCTGCGTGTGTATCCCAACTCCCAGCTGGTTTCTGGCGATCAGACGCGCGAGTTTTCCGCCATGCGCTCGGGTTTAATCGACGCCGCGGTGGGCTCGACGATTAACTGGTCGCCTCAGGTGCCAGAACTTAACCTCTTTTCTTTGCCGTTTTTCATTCCAGATGAAGCCGCGGTCGATGCGGTGACCGGTGGTGAAGCGGGCGACTTGGTGTTTGCAGCGATCGAATCGCGTGGTGTTATTCCATTAGCGTGGGGCGAGAATGGCTTCCGCCAAGTCTCGAACTCACGCGAGGCGATTACTCAGCCCGATGATTTAGACGGCTTGAAGATTCGCGTGGTGGGTTCGCCGCTGTTCCAGGATACGTTCTCGGCACTCGGTGCGGACCCCACGCAAATGAGCTGGACCGACGCGCAGCCGGCGTTAACTACCGGGGCTGTCGACGGTCAAGAAAATCCGCTGTCTGTATTTGACGTGGCGCGTATAGACCAAGTTGGCCAGGCGCATTTAACGCTTTGGAACTATATGAATGATCCGCTGATTTTTGCGGTGAATCAGCAGGTATGGGGGTCGCTGAGCGAAGAGCAGCAAACCATGCTGCGCGAAACTGCGTTAGAAGCCGGTGAGTGGGAAATCGCGATGACCCGTGAAGAAGAGAGCGAACGCTTGGCCGCCATCGAGGAGCGCGGCGTGACGGTAACCGAGCTTACCGATGAGCAGTATCAGGCGTTTGTTGAGGCCACGCAGTCGGTCTATGAGAAATGGGTGCCACGGATTGGTGAAGACGTCGTCAACGCTGCTCAAGCGGCCATTGATGCCCGCTAAGCGATCTCTATGACCGTTTACTACCGGCCCCAACGGCCGGTAGCTTTGTTGCTGTGAGGCTGCCATGAAAGGCTTTCCTGATGCCCGCCTTGAACGCTGGTTGGGCGCGCTGGCATTAAGTATTATCTCTTTGATTAGTCTTGGAAATGTTGTTACTCGCTACTTAACCGGCGGCTCTTTTTCGTTCACAGAAGAGTTTTCCGTTTTTTTGCTAGTGATTCTGACCTTTGCCGGTGCCTCGGTGGCGCTGCGGCGTAACCGGCACATCCGCATTAGCTTTTTAGAGCGCGCACTGCCGCCGAAGTACCGCCGCGCACTGATCGTATTGCAAGCGCTGTGCGTTGCCATTGTGCTGGGTTTGATTACTTGGTACGGCGGTAAATTAGCCTGGCAAGAGTATCAGTGGGAGTCACTTTCGCCAGGGCTTGGGTTGCCCCAGTGGTGGTATTTAGTATGGCTACCTGTGCTGACAGCCGCCATGTTCTGGCGGTTGATACAGCAGACGCATGACCGTTTGACGGGGAGACTCTCCGATGAGCCCTGATGTATGGATGATTCTGGCCTTTGCAGGATTATTGATTGCTGGCGTGCCGGTGGCATTTTCATTGGCGCTTTCCGGCGCGGTGGGCATCGTGATTGGGCTGTCTCCGGATATGCTTGCCACGTTAGGCACTAATACCTACAACAGCATCGCTAAATACCCCCTGATTGCGATTCCGCTGTTCATTTTAACCGGGCTGATTTTTGAACGCTCAGGCGTGGCACTGCGGCTTGTGCGCTTTGCCCAGGCGTTGATTGGTCCCCGCCATGGTGGTTTGGCGTTAGTGGCGGTACTGGTATGCATGATTATGGGTGGCATGAGCGGTTCAGGGCCCGCCGATGCGGCGGCTGTCGCGATGGTAATGCTACCCAGTATGACCAAAGCCGGTTATCCCAAACCTTTCTCAGCCACGCTGATCGCGGCGTCTGCCTCTACCGCGATTCTTATTCCACCCTCAGTGGCGCTGATTCTTTACTCGATTGTCGTGCCCGGCGTTGATCTACGTGCTCTTTTTGCGGCGGGTTTGTTTCCGGGGATTCTGGCGGGCATCGCATTGTTAGTCCCTGCGATGATTGTTTCCAGACGCTATGGTTGGGAAGGTGGAGCACCGGTGGAAGGCGCTGAGCAGCTCAGCGTGCGCACCACGTTTAAGCAGGCGATACCGGCGCTGTTTGCGCCGGTGCTGATTCTAGGCGGCCTGCGCTCGGGCCTGTTTACACCCACAGAAGCCGCCGTTGTGGCGGTTGCGTACGGGGCACTTGTTGGGCTTTTTTTCACTCGAGAGCTATCGCTTCGCGATTTGTGGGAGCTGCTCGGCGAAGCGGCGATTATTTCCGGTGTGGTGATGTTAATTATCGCCCTGGCGGGGATTTTTGCCTGGGCAGGAACAATGCTGGGCACTTTCCGCCATTTAGCAGAGTGGGTGATTGGCTTGACCGACAACGGGGTACTGCTGCTTATTCTGGTGATGCTGGCAGTTTTGGTGGCGGGTATGTTGCTGGATGCCATCTCGATTTACTTAATCATGATGCCCATTCTGATTCCCGTGATGCAGCACTTTGAGTGGAATCCGGTATGGTTTGGCATTCTATTAGCGATGAACATTGCGATCGGGCAGTTTACGCCGCCGGTGGCGGTCAATTTAATGGTGACCACCGAAGTGGCAAAAATTCGCTTGGAACAAACCATTGGGTGGGCGCTGCTGTTTGTGGTCGCGATGGGCTGTGCGCTGGCGCTGGTGGCACTGTTCCCCGCCATCGCGTTGTGGCTACCTACTGTGCTGGGCTATAACATTTGAGAAGCGCTTAGTCGCTTGCACATAAGAGCCCTGAGGGTCGAGCAAACTGCGAACATCATTATTCCCTATGCGAAATCGGTATGGGGTTTAACGCTTACTAAACGTTACCGGCCGTTAAACTACTATCTTCCGCGGTCAGATGCGCTTTAAATGGGCGATGAGGCGACTACTCATTGCCAAGCGTGCTTTTTTCGCCAAACGTTTTGTTTTTCGCTAAAGTAGTAATAACAGGTAGCCATGCAGATGCCTGTAACAAATTGTCTTGAAATCGTTTTGGGACACGACCACCTTAGTGAACGGCTCACAGGGTGAAACCAAAACGTGCGATGCTCAAAACATCAACGATGTTCACAACATAAACTACGCTCATAACATCAATATAAAGAGGTGTGTTCATGAAACGCCATGTATTTTCCACTGCCGCCTTCTCTGGTGCGCTAATTGCTGCAGCGACCTTCGCGTCTCCTGCTGTGGCACAAGAACGCTATATCACTATCGGTACCGGCGGCCAAACCGGTGTTTATTACGTCGTCGGCCAGTCGGTTTGCCGTATGATTAACCGCGGTAGCGACGAGCACAACATTCGCTGTAACGCACCGTCTACCGGTGGTTCGGTTGCTAACGTTAACGGCATGAAGAGTGGCGAGCTGGACATGGGCGTTGTTCAGTCTGATGTTCAATATCGCGCTTACAGTGGCGAAGCCAACTTCGAAGAAGAAGGTCCTTGGGAAGACATGCGCTCGGTATTCACCATGCACGGTGAGCCGCTAACCGTAGTTGCTCGTACTGATTCCGGCATTGAGACCATCAGCGATTTCCCTGGCAAGCGTGTCAATATTGGTAACCCGGGTTCTGGTCAGCGTAATACCATGGATGTGGTCATGGAGGCGTTTGGCTGGGACGAAGACACCTTTGCGCTGGCGTCTCAGTTAGATGCCGCCGAGCAGTCTGCAGCCCTGTCTGATAACAACATCGATGCGATGGTCTATGTTGTTGGTCACCCGAACGGTTCTATCCAAGAAGCCACGACGACCATCGATGCGCGCTTAGTGCCGGTGACTGGTGATGAAATCGACGCGCTGATTGAAGAGTACCCGTACTATACCCGCTCTGTGATTCCGGGTGGCCTGTACCGTGGTAACGACGAAGACGTTGAAACCTTTGGCGTTGCCGCTACCTTCGTTTCTTCAGCCGATGTTGATGAAGACATTGTCTATGAAACGGTGAAATCAGTATTTGAAAACTTTGATCGCTTCAAGCGTCTGCACCCAGCGTTTGAAAATCTTAACGAAGAAGACATGATCTCTGATGGTTCAACCGCCCCGTTGCATGACGGCGCAGCGCGTTATTACCGTGAGCGTGGCTGGATTGAGTAAGTTTAAGCACCAGCGTAAAGATAGGTCGGTGAGTAGTATTCACCTTGAGTAGTAAAGCGCGGGCACCCTGGGTGTCCGCGCTTCTTGTTGAAAGCGCTGATTGTCAGCGCTGACCAAAGGCAGGGCAAGCGTATGCGTGATGACAAACAACCTTCGGTGGTCGCTGCAAGTGACCTAGAGGAGATGGTTGCTTCCAGCGACTCGGGAGCAAGAAAGCCCGCAGGCGTGCCGGGGCAACTGTTGGTAAGTATTGCAGCGATATGGTCGCTGTTTCAGCTTTGGATAGCTTCACCGCTGCCGTATATGGTGGGGTTCGGTGTATTTAGTGCCACTGAATCACGTTCGATTCATTTGGCGTTCGCGCTGTTTCTTGCCTTTATGGCCTACCCCGCATTTAAGCGCTCGCCGCGTGACCGCATTCCGCTTCAAGACTGGGCATTGGCAGCGGTCGCTGCTTTCTGCGGTGCGTACTTATTTATTTTTTATGCCGATTTAGCACAGCGCCCAGGGCGTCCTATCACTCAAGACATCGTGATTGGCGTGCTTGGCATTATTATGTTGCTAGAAGCCACCCGGCGTGCGCTCGGGCCGCCGCTAATGATCGTGGCGGGAGTGTTTATTGCCTACTCGCTGTTTGGCCCTTACATGCCGGGCATTTTGGCCCACCGCGGTGTGAGTTTTGGCGGTTTGATTAATCACCAGTGGCTGGGTACCCAAGGGGTATTTGGTATTGCGCTAGGCGTTTCTACCAGTTTTGTTTTCCTATTTGTTCTGTTTGGCGCACTGCTTGAAAAAGCCGGTGCGGGTAACTATTTCATTAAAGTCGCTTTTTCCATGTTGGGCCACTTGAAAGGTGGGCCAGCCAAAGCCGCCGTCGTGGCGTCAGGGTTGACTGGCTTGATCTCTGGGTCGTCGATTGCCAACACGGTAACCACGGGTACGTTTACGATCCCGATGATGAAGCGCGTTGGCTTCAGTGCAGAAAAAGCGGGGGCTGTTGAAGTTGCCGCCTCGGTGAATGGCCAAATCATGCCACCAGTCATGGGCGCCGCTGCGTTCCTAATGGTGGAGTACGTGGGTATTTCTTACGTCGAAGTTATTAAGCATGCCTTTTTGCCTGCCATCATTTCCTATATTGCCCTTTTCTATATTGTTCATCTTGAAGCCTTGAAAGCGGACATGAGGGGGTTGCCTTCAAGCAGTCCTAATCGCCCTTTGCTGAACAAGATTCTTGGCTTTATGACCGGCCTGATTTTGTTGATGACGCTATCGTTTATCGTTTATTACGGCCTTGGCTGGCTCAAGCCGGTATTAGGTGATGCGACCCCCTGGGTCGTGTCTGTGGGTTTGGCGGTCATTTATGTCGGGCTATTGAAAGTGAGTTCGAAGTACCCAGAACTTGAGATGGATGATCCGAAAACCGTGGTGTTAACGCTGCCACAAACGCGGCCGACGGTCATGGTGGGGCTGCACTACATCCTGCCGGTTGTTGTACTAGTGTGGTGTTTGATGGTTGAGCGCATGTCGCCAGGACTGTCAGCATTTTGGGCAACCATGTTTATGATCTTTATTATGGTTACTCAGCGCCCCGTGATCGCTTTTTTCCGTGGCCACAGCAAGTTCTCAGCGGACGTCAAAGAAGGCTTTAAAGACCTTTGGGACGGTCTTGTAGCCGGTGCGCGCAATATGATTGGTATTGGTATTGCCACCGCTACCGCCGGTATCGTGGTGGGCGCCGTGTCTCAGACCGGCGTGGGCTTAGTGCTAGCAGACGTCGTGGAGATTCTTTCCGGCGGTAACCTGATGATGATTTTGCTGCTTACTGCGCTGTTAAGCCTGATTTTGGGCATGGGCTTACCGACCACGGCCAACTACATTGTAGTTTCCGCGCTCATGGCACCGGTGATTGTACTGTTGGGTCAGCAGAATGGACTGATCGTACCACTCATTGCCGTGCATCTATTCGTATTCTACTTCGGCATCATGGCGGACGTAACGCCTCCGGTGGGGTTAGCCTCATTCGCTGCGGCCGCGGTGTCAGGCGGCGACCCCTTGCGCACCGGTTTCCAGGCGTTTTACTACAGCCTACGCACGGCCGCACTGCCGTTCCTATTCATCTTCAATACCGATTTGCTACTGATCGATGTCACGGTGACGCAAGGCATTGTGGTGTTTATTGTCGCGACCAGTGCCATGTTGATATTTGCGGCGGGTACGCAAGGCTACATGCTTGTTCGTAGCCGCTGGTATGAATCGCTGTTGCTGCTGCTAGTGGCCTTTACGCTGTTCCGCCCAGGTTTCTGGATGGATAGAATTCACAATCCTTACGAGTCAATTCCGCCAACTCAGTTTGCCGAAGCGCTAGGCAACGTCGAGAGCGGCAGTAACCTGCGTGTGCAAGTCGCCGGCATCAATGATTACGGTGATCCAATGACGACCTATGTTCTGGTACCTGTTCCTAGCGGTGATTCGGGTGACGAACGTATGGAAGCGCTGGGCATGGAGCTCGTGGCGGATGGCGATAAAGCCATGGTCGACTTCATTGAGTTTGGTAGCCAGGCGGCTGAGTTAGGCTTTGATTTTGATCAAGAGATCATTGAAGTGCTGGCGCCGGTGAACCGTTGGACCAAAGAGTGGCTATGGATTCCGGCACTCATTATCTTTGGCCTAGTGGTATTGCTTCAGCGCCGTCGGCGAGAAAAACAAAGCGCCGATAGCTCCGCAGCAACGGTTTAAAGGAGGTCATCATGTATCAGAAAATCCTACTGCCTGTGGATCTCAACGAAGAGGCTTCATGGAAGAAAGCATTGCCGACAGCGATTACGTTGTGTGAAACCTTTGGCGCATCGCTGCATGTAATAACGGTGCTGCCGGAATTTAAGCTGCCTATGGTTGGCACTTATTTCCCCGAAGACTTTTCGAAAAAAACGCATGAAGCCATGACAGAAACCCAGCATGCGTTCATTCAGGCTAATGTTCCTGAGGGCATTAAAACACAGAGCATCATCGTGGATGGTTCTCCCTGGGAGGCCATCATCAAAGTGGGTAAAAAACTCAACGTTGATCTGATTGTGATGGCATCTCACACCAAACGAAAGTTTGTGGATTATGTGCTAGGCCCTAACGCCGAACATGTTGTCCATCACGCCAAAGTGTCGGTCATGATTGTGCGCTAGAAAGGTGCGGATGAGCTGCGCGCCTTGAAGCCCTAGATCTTGAAGACATAGATCTTGAGGACATAGATCTTGAAGACATAGATAAAGTGGTACATCTTATAAACTCCGGGTGAATAGCTCGGAGTTTTTTTGTCACAAGATAACGCGATGTTACGACGGTATGGAAAGAGTTTTACATTGCGCGCTGACGGCTTATTTGCATAGTAATCATAGTGAGGTGATGGCGGTGAAAGCATCATTAATAGGATGGGCAATGCTGATGCTTGGCGTACCTCTTGTAGGGTGGGCTAGCGCGCCAGAGCCGCTGAATTTGTCGAATGCCCCCGTGATTCTGACGGTGAGTGGCAATATTGAGCTTGAGAACGCGGGGCATGAAGTGCAGCTTGATCTCGCTACGTTAGAGGCACTACCGCAGTATGCGTTTGCGACGAGCACTCCCTGGACTGCCGAGGTTAATCATTATCGTGGACCGTTAATGCGTGATCTTCTATCACATTTAAACGCCGATACTGATACGGTGCACGTCGCAGCGATGGATGGCTATGAAGCCGATATACCGGTCAGTGATTTTGAGAAATACGAGGTTATTTTGGCATTAACAAAAGATGGCGCCGCTATTCCAGTTCGTGAACTTGGCCCGCTGTGGATACTTTATCCTTTTGACCAGGATGATGCGCTGCTAAGCGAGAAAATGCGCTTTAGGTCGGTATGGCAGGTTATGCACATCAATGTCCGTTAGCGAGTTAACCACGCAGGTATCAAGCCTACTGCGCTACCCGCGGCGCCTTAAGTTCGCAGCAATCATTGCCGTACTATTATTCGCCGGTGCGTTAGTGGTGGCCACGCTGGCAGCCTGGCGACAGGATAATCTTACCCAAAGTCTGCGCGAAGATACTGCCTGGGTTGTTTATAAGCTGGACCGTGATGCGGTTCAGCTGGTCAATCATATACTGACATTGGATCATCAACCGCTAACGCCAGCGGAGCGCTATGCGCTTACCCTTCGCTTTGAACTGCTGTATAGCCGGATAACGTTACTCAACGAGGGAGACGTCAGCGCGTTATTACAAAAAATCACGACCGCACGCGAGCTGTTTAGTCAGATCCAGGCGCAGATGGATGTGCTGGATATGATGTTCAAGGCTTTTGGGGTGCCTAACCACCGAGGCGTGTCACAGCCACTCCCGCTGGAGGTGCTGGAAGATGAGCTGCAGGCACTGACGCGAATAACTGAGCGTCTCGTTATGGCTATTAACGGCTATCTGGCCGAATCGGCGACGGCAGAGCGAGAACAGCTCAGTCTGCTCTACAGACTTCTTATGACGTTGATTGTCGGAATGAGTTTAGCGGCCTTTGTGGTGATTGCTTTTTTAGTGCGTGAAACACGCGAAAGTGCAGCAATAAGGCGCGAGCAGGCACAGCTTGCTCTACAGCTGGAAGTGACGGCTAAACAGGCGCAGGCGGCGAACCAAGCAAAATCGGATTTTTTAGCGATCGTTAGCCATGAAATTCGCACGCCTTTGAACGGTGTCATTGGTATGAGCGAGCTATTGCGTGAATCTGTAAGCCCTGCACAGGTAGAAGACTATGCCTATACGATCCACGATAGTGCTAACCAGCTGTTATCAATGATCAATGAAATTCTCGATTTCTCGAAAATTGAGGCCGGGCACTTAGTCCTTCAAACATCCCCCACGGCTATTCGTTCACTGGTCGACAGCGTGGTGGAGCTATTTACGCCGCGGATAAAAATGAAGGGATTAAGCTTTATTGTTGACGTGGGGCCGGGGGTACCCGCCTGGGTGATGGTCGATGCAGGTCGGCTCAGGCAAATATTACTTAATCTTATCGCCAATGCGATTAAATTCACCGACCACGGTGGGGTCAGCGTTCAAGTCTTCACTAAGTCCGATCAGCTATTATTTGAAATTAGCGACACGGGATGTGGGCTGAGTGAGCATCAGCAGGCTCGCCTTTTTGAGCCTTTCCAGCAGGCCGATGAGTCAGTGACTCGGCGTTTTGGTGGAACCGGATTGGGCCTGGCGATTTGCAAACGCCTAAGCGAGGCGATGCAAGGACGAATAGTCGTGTCGAGCCATCTTGGCCAAGGTAGTATCTTTCGGTGTGAGCTGCCCTTGGTGGAGGCGGATCCCGTGTCAGCGTCATTGCCTGGTGCACCTCAACAGGACTTTACTGGCATAACGCTGCTGCTAGTCGAAGATAACGCGGTGAATCGCAAAGTGGCAATTGGTTTATTATCACGCTTAGGTTGCGATGTCGTATGGGCTGAAAATGGCCAGGACGCACTTGCCATGGCTCAGTCTCATCAGGTGCATCTGATTTTTATGGATATCCAACTGCCCGATATGGATGGCCTTACGGTCGCCCAGCGTATGCGCGAGCAGGGCGGTTGGCTTGACAGTGTGCCTATCGTCGCTATGACGGCGGGTGGCGCGGAGGATGATCGTCAACGCTGCCTTGCGGCAGGAATGAACGATTATCTTACCAAGCCGCTGTCGCTATCTGCGCTAAGTAGCCTGCTGGCTGCACAGCTTTTTGCCACGCCTGACACAGCTTCTTTGCCAGCGCTGCCGGTCTTGCAAACGCAGCTCGGCGAACAGTCATTACTCAACATCGACACGCTTGACATGCTTAAAGCGACTCTAGGCGATGTGAGCTTGACCCAGCTGATCACGCTTTATCATCAGCAAGTAAGTGATTACTGCGCGCAGCTAACGGTCTGCCTGGCAGAGACCCCGCTTAGCGCTGAGCAGGAACAGCAGGTCGTGCGTTTGGCGCACCAACTGCGCGGAGAGTCAGTGAGTATGGGTGCCGACAAGCTGGCTGATCAGGCGCAGCAGCTGGAAATATTAATGACGAAGGAGCGGTTCGCGCAAAGCAAACACGGCGAAGCCTTCAGCATGTTGCGGCTAACGGCGTCACACACTCATGCAGCGATGGCAAGATGGTGCCGCGAGCATCTGTCAGGCTGAGCCTGAACAGTGAGGGCTAGTACTACGTACTGCCATTGTTGTATATCGCTGCGGGCCATACTGAACAACACTGTAAGCGTGTTTTGAATAATCATAATTCTCAGGAGCCTTTCAATGATCTACGCCAACCCTAGTGACACTGGTTCAGTGGTGTCATTTGAAAAACGCTACGGCAACTATATCGGCGGTGAGTTCGTCGCCCCGGTGAAAGGCCAGTACTTCGATAATATTAGTCCCGTCAACGGCAAGGTGTTTTGCGAAATTCCTCGCTCTACGGCGGAAGATATTGATAAAGCGCTGGATGCGGCCCATAAGGCGGCGCCTGCATGGGGAAAAACGTCCGCCCAAGAGCGCAGCAATATTCTGCTAAAAATAGCTGACCGTATTGAGCAAAACCTTGAAATGCTGGCGGTGGCCGAAACCTGGGATAACGGTAAGGCGGTCCGTGAAACGCTCAATGCTGACCTTCCTCTGGCCGTTGATCATTTTCGCTACTTCGCAGGCTGTATTCGCGCCCAGGAAGGCTCCGCAGCAGACATTGATGCCAATACTGTTTCCTATCATTTCCACGAGCCACTGGGCGTTGTCGGGCAAATTATCCCCTGGAACTTCCCAATTCTGATGGCTGTTTGGAAGCTGGCGCCCGCACTCGCCGCAGGTAACTGCGTAGTATTGAAGCCCGCAGAGCAAACGCCGGCATCGATTTTGAAAGTGGCGGAGCTGATTGGCGACCTGCTGCCCGCTGGCGTGCTGAATATTGTGAACGGCTTTGGTGCAGAGGCAGGGCAGGCGCTGGCGAGCAGCAAACGTATAGCGAAAATTGCCTTTACCGGCTCTACCCCGGTGGGCTCGCACATTCTTAAGTGCGCGGCAGAAAATATTATTCCCTCTACCGTAGAGCTGGGTGGCAAGTCACCGAATATTTATTTTGCCGATATCATGAATGCCGAACCGACATTCATTGATAAGGCGGTAGAAGGGCTAGTCCTGGCGTTCTTCAATCAGGGGGAAGTGTGTACCTGTCCGTCGCGTGCGCTTATCCAAGAAAGCATGTACGACGAGTTCATGGCCAAGGTACTGGAACGCACTAAGCTTATTAAGCGCGGCAATCCGCTGGATACCGATGTACAGGTAGGTGCGCAGGCTTCTCAAGAGCAGTTCGACAAGATCATGTCGTACATGGATATTGCTCGTGAGGAAGGCGCTGAGTTCCTCACCGGTGGCGACAAAGAAACCTTGGACGACAGCATCAACAGCGGTTACTACATTCAGCCAACGCTGTTGAAAGGCAATAATCAGATGCGCGTTTTCCAAGAAGAAATCTTTGGGCCGGTGGTGGCGGTCACTACATTTAAAGATGAAGCAGAGGCGCTAGCGATCGCCAACGACACAGAGTTTGGTCTGGGCGCGGGCGTGTGGAGCCGCGATATTAACGTTGCCTTCCGTATGGGCCGTGGTATCCAAGCCGGTCGCGTATGGACCAACTGCTACCACCAGTATCCTGCCCACGCTGCTTTCGGTGGCTACAAGAAATCTGGCATTGGCCGCGAAACGCATAAGGTGGCGCTTGAGCACTATCAGCAAACCAAAAACCTGCTGATTAGCTACGATATAAACCCGCTAGGCTTTTTCTAACGCTTAGACGCTAGCGACGCGCGTATGCGTGCAAAAAAATCCCGACCATATGTGGCCGGGATTTTTATTTTGGCTGACTTACATCTGAGAGTCTTCAGGCGGCTCGCCGATCGTGCCGGGCATCGCCTGTACATGGCCCATCTGCTGGCCCGCCAGGGTAAGGAAGTGCAGGTGACGCTCATACTCTGCCACCAAATCACCAATCACTTGTCCACGGGTATAGCCGTTAAGGTCTTTATCCTGGCCCCCTTCCGCTAGGTACACGTCCAGGCGAACATAGAAGTCATCATTCGCTTGGATAAAGCTAGGGGTGCGCATGCGGTGAGGGCATACTTGGTAGACAAAGCTAGTGGCGTCGCCAAAGTCGACCTGCAACATCAGGTTGGGAAGCGTTTCCCCCTCAATCGCTTCTTCACTTACGTTGGCAGTTTGGCCTCGGCGCTCAAGCTCTTGGGCAAACTGTGTCATCGCCGGGCAAATCGCATGTTCAATGGTGGCGGCTGCACCGGCGCGATTAGAGGTGTCAAGGGCGCGGTCTAAGCGTTCTTTCCAATCGCCGCCAGGCGCGCTACCGGCAATCATGCGACGTGCATCTGCCTTGCTACCTTCCAGTTTCAAGGCTTTGTACATGCCCACCATCACCGCAAAAATAACCAGTGAGAAGGGCAGAGCGGTAATCACCACAGCACTCTGCAGCGCGTCCAAGCCACCGGCCATCAGCAGTGCCAGGGTGATCAAACCGATCATGGCTGACCAGAAAATACGCAGCTTCACCGGCGCATCGTGGTTCACGTCGCTCAAAATAGACGTGAAGTTGGCCAATACTAGCGCTCCAGAATCCGCTGAGGTAATAAAGAAAACAATACCCAAAACGGTGACGACTGCCGCGGTAATGCCCACGTAAGGGAAGTACTCAAGTAGCGTGTAGATCGTGGTTTGCGGCGTGTTGAGCGCCTGCTCACCTAGCTCGACAACGCCTTGATTAGCGACCAGTTCAATACCGCTATTCCCGAATATCGACATCCAGACCATCATAAAGGCGAGGGGGATAAACAGTGCACCGGCGACGAATTCACGAATAGTACGACCACGGGAAATACGTGCCAGGAATAGGCCTACGAACGGGGTCCAGGCAATCCACCAGCCCCAGAAGAAAATCGTCCACCACATTTTCCACTCTTGGGCGCCTTCATCGGCAAAGGCGTAAGTGTCAAAGCTGGCGCCCACAAAGCCCGATAGATAATCACCTGCGTTGTTGACCACTTTATCCAGCAACACCAGCGTGTCGCCTGAGAAGAGCACAAACAGCATCAGCGCCAACGCCAGTAGCATATTGAACTCTGACAAACGGCGAATGCCTTTCTCAACGCCTGTAACCACGGAAATTGTTGCTAATATGACCACTAAGACAATCAAAATCACCTGCACGGTGAGGTTTTCCGGTACCCCGAACATGTAGGTGAGGCCGTAGTTAAGCTGTATTACCCCAATGCCGAGGCTCGTAGCAATGCCGAACACGGTGGAGATCACCGCGGTAATATCCACCGCGTTGCCAATCGGGCCGTGGATACGTTTACCTAGGATTGGATAGAGCGCACTACGGATCGCCAGCGGCAAGCGATGGCGATAGCTAAAGTAGGCCAGCGCCATACCCATCAACACGTACAGCCCCCAACCGGAGAGCCCCCAGTGCAGATAGGTTTGAACGACGGCGTTGCGCATCGCTGCCTGGCTTTCCGGGGTTAAATCCGGCGGCGCCAAATAGTGAGCAACCGGCTCGGCCACACTGAAGAACAGCAAGTCGATACCGATACCTGCGGCAAACAGCATGGCTGACCAGGAGAGCAGCGAAAACTCGGGGCGAGAGTGATCGGGGCCCAGACGAATACTGCCGAAGCGCGACATGCCAATAGCCACCACAAATACCAAGTAGGCCACAATGGCGAGCATGTAGTACCAGCCAAAGGTTTTGCTTACCCAAGCGAGGCCGGCATCAAAAAAAGCGCCAGCCTGCTCGGTGAACAGCATGGTGAGTACAAGGAAAATGACAATACCCGCCACACTGCCGTGGAAAACCACGGGATTGAGGCGGTCTCGGGAGGGGTGAATAGGGTTGTCTTTCGCCATGCAGGCGGACTCCTGTGGTTGAAAGGTGGAGACAATGTTTATTTTAAATGAACGTTCAAATAAAATACGTGAATAACTACTACCCTTCAAGTTTACGAGCGCCTGAAACTGCTTGAGTTAGTGCGGACTGGGTGAGTGAGATGCAGACGTGACAACGCCCGGAAAACCGGGCGTTGTTAAGGAAATAGCGATACAGAGAATGTTTATTTGCTATCGGCTTGTTCGTCGTGGCCGCGCTTGCCCCGATGTTTTTCATGCGCTTCGCGCATGGCGTTGTGCAGTGCTTCTTGCTCTTCTTCGGTGAGGATGTCAGCGACTTGCGCTTTATGCTCTTCACGCAGCGCATGCATTGCTTCGCGAAGTTCAGCGTGTGCTTCATTGAGTTCAGCCTGCTTACCTGCTGAGATTTCGGCGCGCTGATACACCTCTTGGCGACGCTCTTCCACGCGTTCTTCCATGCGCTGATGATCAGCACCGGAAGCCTCATGGTCACCGTGGCTGTCAGCCTGGGCCGTTAATGTGACCGATGCGAACGCAGCAGCGAGTATTGCAGGGGCAAATAGCTGATGAATTGACATTTTCTCAGTACCTGAAATGTTCATAGCATCTCTCCTGGTAAGTTGACGATGTCAGTATCGCTAGGTGCAGTGCAAACTGTTTGCAGTTAGTGTGCAACAATCATGATCTTATTGGCTTGCTGCAGATCGTAGTTAAGAGTAGTTCGTCATTAGCAAACAGGGACGCTATTCATTAAGGAGAAATATAATGTCGAGAATCGAGCTATCTCGCGTGTGGCAGCCGCGCTGCGCGATCAGCACTTTGCGCCGAGTAACCGGACTGGGTGCGCTTGCTTTGATGCTGAGAGGCTGTAACACATGCTCAGCATGCGGGCCACAATGAATCCACCGTTGGGAGTGGTACGCTGCATGAACCCCAGCCCTTTATGCGTTTGGCGCCATGAACCTACACACCTGTTGATTGGCCTCAGGCGCTAAAGGCCGATGTCTATTTGCCTGATGAATCGACTAACGCTCTACGCCCTGCCGCCTTATTGGTTCACGGTGGGGGCTGGCGAAACCGTACGCCAGAAGACATGCAGAGCATTGCTGAGCAGTTGGCAGGGCAAGGCTACGTGGCGGTTAATATTGAGTATCGGTTTGTGCCTGAGTATCGCTTTGCTACCCAGCTGCATGATTTACAGCAGGCAATGGCGTGGATCCATGCCAATGCTGAAGAGTGGCAGGTAGATACTAATCGCATCGTAGGCGTTGGATACTCATCGGGGGCGCACTTGGTGAGTCTGCTGGCGCTGGCCGAGCCTTACGGCGGCGAGCAGAGGAGGCATATCGCTTGGCGTCGCCCATTTACCATATTACCCCGCAGTCTCCGCCGCTTTTTATATTCCACGGCAAGTGGGATCGCCTCGTGCTGGTAGGCCATGCCACCGACTTCTATCAAGCGCTGCAGGATAACAATGTCGAGAGCGAGCTTTATCTGCAAGGCTTTAGGGGGCACATTGCCAGCTTCTTACTGCGTGGCGGCGCTATTGATGCAGGCATTGAGTTTCTTAATCGTCAGGTATTCACTGCGGATTAGACTTTAGTTGCGTTCTCGCTGCATGCAAGGTTGGTGACAGTTTCGTGGGTTAGCGTCTTAGGCTTACAGATCAATATCTGTTTCTACGATTAAATAATCTTACAAAAAAGAGAGAGCCCGCTATGCCTAACACTTACCGTGCTTCACTATCGCTTACGATGAAATCCTTGCTGGTTGGAGCAACAGCTACCATTGCTGCATTGGCCATTGCACTACCCGCCGCGGCTGAAGACTTTCCCACCCGCCCGCTCAATATGGTGGTGGGATTCGGTACTGGGGGAAGTGCTGATCGCTTGGCCCGCATTATGTCTGGGCCTCTCTCAGAAGAGATAGGTGTGCCGATACAAGTCACTAATCGTCCTGGTGCGGGAACGCAAGTCGCTTCTAACTACGTTCTGAACGTTCCTGACGACGGTTACACGGTTTACGCCTCAACGTTCGCGCCTTACTTAACTAACTCTATTCTGATAGGAGGCGCTGAATTTAGCGTCGATGATTTCTCTTATATCAACTTTCAGTGGTTCGATTTAGACATTATTGCAGCGAATAAAGACAGTGGTTATGAAGACCTGCCTAGCTTGCTTGAGGCAATCCGAGAGGAAAGAGGACAGGTACGTGGCGCGGTCGTTCAGGGTTCTGCTGGCCACTTGATGGTGCGCTTGTTGCTTGACGAGGCGGGCATACCGCAAGAAAACCTGAACTTAGTGACCTATAACAGCGGTGGTGAAGCACGCTCAGCCGTTGCAGGAGGACAAGTTGACTTTGTCTCTATTAGCGCTCAGGGCAGTGAGAGTATCCGAGAGTTTCTTACTCCGTTGGCAATTGTGAGTGATGAGCGCATTGATCAGTGGGATGCCCAGCCTATCAATGAAGCATTGGCGCCCATGGATATTGAAGTGCCTATTCTGCAGGGATCTATGCGTGGCTTTGCAGTGACTAGTGAAATGGAACGTCAACACCCTGAACGTTTTGAAAAACTGTCTTCAGCCATTCAAAGTGCTCTGGCTCGTAAAGATGTACAAGAACAGCTTGAGAGCAATGAAATGGGCGGTATTTGGGTAGGCCCAGAGCGTTCCAATGAATTGATGCGCGAAAACTATCAAGTGTTCGAAAAATACGCCCACCTGCTTAACTGATTTCTCTCAAGTAGTTTTAACGAATTAATTTTAACGAACTAATCCTTCCATGATAGTTGGCCCTTCACCTTAATGAAGGGCCAACATGGGGTTTTACCATGTCTGAATATAAACGTGACTATGGGGATTTTATCGTTCTCATGGGGCTGGCTAGTTTTACGCTTTGGTATTTATTAGACGCTATTAGCGTATCCGCTACGCCGCAAAACCTGCTGCTGATACTGCCACTTGCGGTCATTGTGTTGGCGATTATTACGCTTGAATTAATCTTGCGTATAAAGCATGGCTCGTTGTTTCGCTCTTCTGAAGAAGAGCCGCTGCATAAAACATTACCTGTGGTGGGCTTATTTGCCGCCTATGTACTGTCGCTTGAAACCTTAGGCTTTGATATTGCTACTGTGATCTTTTTGGCGCTCTTTTTGATCCTTAAAGGTGAACGTAACTGGCTGCTTTTAGGTGGCTATAGTGTCACTTTTGGTCTTGGTGTCGCATTCTTTTTCTCGCAGATGCTGCCGTATCCTATGACATTGCTGCTGCTACCAAGCTAAGGAGAAACCATGATTGATTTTGGCGCGGTTGGGCAGAGTATGGATCTGCTTTTTTCCAGTTTTGGCCCTTGGTTAGTGGTGGTCCCGGGGATCATATTAGGATTAATTTTTGGCGCTACTCCAGGCTTACAAATATCCGTGGTCATGGCGATTTTCTTGCCAATGACGATGTATATGGACTTTATTCAAGCCATCTTATTTCTCACCGCTATTTTTACTGGAGGTTCCTTTGGTGCCGGTATCCCCGCGATCTTAATGAATATACCAGGCAGCTCTTCTGCGATAGCCACTGCATTTGATGGTTATCCGATGGCACGAAAGGGGCAGCATAACCAAGCGTTGGGGGTCGCATTAGCATCATCAGTGATTGGTGCGCTGATGGGGTATGTAGTGCTGCTCTTCATGATTCAGCCGCTATCTTACATGGTACTGAGGTTAGGGCCAGCAGAGATGTTTGTGGTCATCCTCTGGGGCATGACGCTGATTGCCAGCTTAAAAGGTGAGCAAGTACTTAAAGGCTTAATGGCCGGCTTCATTGGGCTGTTAGTAGGCACGATTGGGTTTAATGAAATAGGTTTGGCACGTGGCACAATGGGGCAAACTTATCTATTAGATGGGGTACCCGTTATTCCTGCCATGATGGGCATGTTTGCTGCTTCTGAGCTGTTCAAACTAGCCAACAAAGGTTTCATCGTAGAATCTGCTGATGCCCGCAAGGTGAAAATTAGTGAAATCTTCGAAGGTTGCAAGATGGCGATGCGGCATCCGGTAGTTATGATTCGCGGGGGCTTGATTGGCGTGTTGGTGGGTGCAGTGCCTGGCGTCGGTTCATCGGTTTCTAACTTGCTCTCTTACATAGAAACAAAGCGGCGAGATCGTGACCCTGATTCCTTTGGAAACGGTAACCCAAAGGGCGTAGTGGCATCAGAAGCCGCGAATAGCAGTTCTGAAGGTGGCTCGATGGCAACATTGCTAGCGCTAGGTATACCTGGAGGCGGCGCTACGGCGGTGATGCTGGCAGCGTTTGCTATGCACAATATTACGGGCGGCCCACAGTTTATACGTCAGCAAACGGATGTCGTATACGCGATCATTTTCGCCAACTTTGCCCAAGTATTTTTACTGGCAGTCATTGGTTTACTGTTTATCCCGCTGCTGGCCAATATCGTCAAGGTGCCCATGCGCTACTTGATTCCTTCGGTATTGGCGCTTGCGGTGATGGGGTCGTTCGGGCTAACCGGAAATATGACGGGGCCTGCTACGGTGTTAGTGTTTGCTGTGATCGGCTGGATATTCCGCCACTACGGTTACTCCGTACCTGCCGCTGTAATCGGTATGCTATTGGGATCTCTGGCTGAAAAATCCCTGCTCCACTCCTACCAAATCAGCGGGGGAGACATTATGTATGTGTTTGAGCGTCCGGTGACACTAGCTATCTTTGCATTGCTGCTAGTCTCTTTGTTTAGCCAGCCATTGATGAAAAAGCTTAAAGCCCGCCAAGAGGCTGCCCAACTATGATTCCTGAGTTCAGGATTTGAAATGTTGAAACGCACCGGTATTACCGTTGGCTTGGGATTTTTGGGTGGCTGGCTTGCCACCCTTTTGTCGTTGCCTTTGGCATGGATGCTGGGCTCTCTTTTTATGGTGATGTGCTTATCACTGATGGGCGTGAATACCGGCATCGATAAGCGCTTACACCGCTCGGCCATTGCACTGCTAGGGCTTTTTATTGGTAGCCGTATTCAGGCTGACGAATTGTTAGGATTAGTACTTTGGTATCCCAGCGTACTGGCCATGTTGGTATACATGGCGCTGATGTTATTTGGCGGTTACTGGATTTTTAATTACGCCAACGTAGGGCGTATGAACGCCATGTTTTGCGCTTATCCGGGAAGCATGAATTCAGCGTTGGTACTGGCCGAACGGGCTAACGGTGATTTGCGCTGGATCGCTATCTCGCACTCTCTGCGTCTAGTGACTGTGGTTTCGGGAGCCGCGATAGTGGCAAGTTTTTTTGTCGACGATGTTGCGCTACGCAGTTCGACTTCTTCCTTCTCCATCATGGATGGTTTGCCGCTGGTGTTGGCAGCGCTATGTTGGTGGCTAGGGCGTTTATTGAAGATCCCCTTGCCTGAGTTTCTTGGGCCAATGGCGGCAGGTGCCATTGTTGCAAACCTTGGGTTCGATTACTCGCTACCTACTTGGATAGTGCTCACGGCATTTCTGGTATTAGGAGCGTCGGTGGGTGCGCGCTTTTCGGGAACCCAGTGGTCGCAGGTGATCAGCATGGGCCGTTATGGCATTGCGTTTGCCCTATTTGCACTGTTGGTTGCTGCGCTAATGGCATGGCTAGTATCCAGTTTCACGCACCTCTCATTTGTGGCAGTACTGCTTGCGTTGATTCCCGGTGGGGTAGGCGAAATGGCGGTTATAGCAATGGTGTTGGATATAGATCCAGTATATGTAGTTTCTCATCATATACTGCGCCTGCTGCTACTAATATTTATGACCCCCTTAATGATACGCCTAGCCAATGGGCCGGTTAAGCAATAGGAAAGGCGACGGTTACTTCAAATCCTCCCTGTGGCCTATTGCCAAGATAAAGCCGTGCAGAGTGGGTGGCTGCGATCTGCTCCACAATGGCGAGACCTAGGCCGCTACCTGGGGAGTGCTTATTGTGGCGGAAAAAACGTTCGGTTAGTTTGGGCAGCTGTTCTTCATCGACACCAGTACCGTCATCACTGACCGTTAACGTCACTTTATCGCTGTCTGTGGCTAATGCGACAGTGATAACACCTTCGTAGGCCACACTGCCTCCAGCATGCAGGCTGGCATTTTCGATGAGATTTGTCACCAGCCACCGCAGCATAATGGGATCGCCAAGAATGCTGGGTATCGCTGTATATTGGTCAAAAGCAAGCTCCTGGCTTTTTTGATAAATATTAGGAGCGGTCTGTGCACAGGCGTCGCGGCAAATAGCGATTAAATCAACATGTTCTAGGTGCGAGGTGTCTATTAATTCACTGCGTGTTTTGGCGTATTTGAGCAGTTGTTTGACGGTATGGCTGGCATGCTCAGCAATGCGCTGGATTTCCCGCAGGCTAGTATGCGCTGGTGTTTGGGAAGGAGCCTTAAGCGACATTTCAGTTAAAGCGCGAATTTCAGAGATAGGCGTTCTGAGCTGATGGGAGACATCAGCATTCAGTTGCTGTGTGCTTTCAATGCTACGTCGCATGCGCAGCATCAAGTTGTTAATGCTTTGAATAAGAGGCAGAATTTCCTTAGGGGCGTTGTCATCCAGAGCATGCAAATCATTCGGTGAGCGTTGACGTAGAGCCTGACTGACTGCATTGAGTGGTGCCAGTCCCCAGTGTATCGCCATTAAGGCAATGGAGATTGCTAGTAGCCCGGTAACAACCATTAACCCTGTGAGCGTTATCATAAAATCGTTGGTGAGCGTATAGCGAGCTTCTTTTGACTCGGCAACGATCACTTCAATGTCGGTCTGCGCATGGCCTCGGCTAAAGGGAAGTGTCAGCGCTACCGCTCGTAGCTCATTACCTGCATAGTCCACATCATAAAAAATCGGTTCATAAGAATAGCTTGGAGGGTCGGTTAGGCCGCTAAAGCCTGCAATCATGCGGCCTTGCGTGTCTTTTATGCGATAAAAAATTTTGCCTTCACCTCGGCTACCCAGCGTACTAACGCTGAAGTAGTGCATGTTGATACGCAGATCATTATTGACAGTATAAAGGCGACGCTCTAGCCGTTGTGCGGCATTTAAGAGCATATTGTCAAAGGTTTCGTTGATTTGACGTGATAAAAGTAGGTGGCTCGAGACCAAAGCAAGCACTGCTAGAGCTGTAAAGGGCAGGCCAATCCAAATCAGCAGTCGACTGCGGATCGATTGACTTTTATTCATGGGAAAAGCCTTTGGTATCTTTAGATTCTAAATAGTAGCCCAGCCCACGCACTGTTTTTAAGCCGAAATCGTAGCCGATTTTTTTGCGAATACGTGAAATGTAGGTTTCCACGGCAGCGTAGCTCACTGAGTCGTCAGAGTTAGACAGCCGGTCGATGATTTGATCCTTATTGACCAGCCTGTTCTGATTGATCATGAGGTATTCCATGACCTCAAGCTCTCGTCTATGTAATAGCAGAGGATTGCCATCAAGACGCAGCTCCATCGCATCGGGCAGAAATTCTAAACGTCCGCACTGGAGTGTTTCACCGCCGAAGTGTTTGGCGCGACGTACTAGTGCCCGCGCCCGCGCCGTGACTTCTTCCAGGGAAAAAGGTTTGCATAGATAATCATCGGCACCTACTTCAAGGCCGAGGATGCGCTGATCCAAACTATCTCTCGCTGAGATAATTAATACCGGAATGGTGTTCTGAGCGTGACGCAGCTCTCGTAAAAGCGTGATTCCATCCACTTCAGGCAAGCCAAGATCCAGCACTAGTAAGTCATAATCACCTTGTTCGAGCATGTGCAGCGCTCTTCTGCCATCGTTGGCAACATCAATACTAAAGGCGGCTTCACTAAGCGTAGCTGCAATAGAACGCGCTAAATTGAGGTTATCTTCTACTACTAGCGCTTTCATAGGTCATCTCGTTGTTAACCCTCTGGCTGATACTTATAGCCGACGCCATAGACTGAACGAATAATTTCTAGCTCTGGCAGCGCCTCGTGGATTTTCTTACGTAGCTTCTTGATGTGGCTGTCCACGGTGCGCTCTGAGACGATGCGGTTATCGCGGTACATGTGATCCATTAACTGTTCGCGGCTGAAAATACGTCCTGGCGCCTGCATCATCACGCGCAGTAATTGAAATTCCACCGCGGTGAGTCCTAGGTCTTTGCCGTAAGCGAGCGCTTGCCAGCCATCTTCATTTAACACGACCGGTGCATGCTGAACGTCGGCAGGGGCGTTTGCTGCTGCCTGACTACGGCGAAGCACGGCTTTGACACGGGCGACCACTTCACGGGGGCTAAACGGCTTGCAGATATAGTCGTCAGCGCCTAACTCTAAGCCTAGCAAGCGGTCGACCTCTTCTACCTTGGCGGTCACCATAATGATCGCAATGGTCGGCCAGTGCTGGCGAATCTCACGGCTAAGCGTCAGGCCGTCTTTGCCTGGCAGCATAATGTCGAGCAGTACGAGTGCCGGGGAGTGCTGTACTAGCCACGGCATAACTTGATCGCCGTGGGCTAACGTCGTGACCGAAAAGCCATGCGTGGTTAAGTAATCTGCCATCAGGCGAGCAATTTTTGGTTCATCCTCAACAATCAGCAAAGAGGCTGCGTGAGACGCATCGTGAGACATAAGGAACTCGCTTAGCAGTGAGGGTGAAAGACTATTAATGAGATGTCAGCAGGGGAAAGTGCAGTGTCCAGCGCAGCCCGCCCAGCGTAGAAGCAGAGGGCGTTAGCGTTGCCCCATGCGCATTGATTAGCGCACTGGCAATTGACAGGCCTAAGCCGCTGCCGCCGCTTGACCGGTTACGTGATCCCTCTACACGGTACAGCCGCTCGGTTAAGCGCGCCAGCTCGCCTTCGGGCACTCCAGGCGAGCTGTCTTCCCAGGTAACGATTGCGAAGCCCTGCTGCGCGGTGAGCGTAACGCGCAGCTCTCCCGGTGGTTGAGTGTAGGCGCAGCTGTTATCCAACAAGTTGTTCCATAGCTGATGCAGGCGCTGGGCATCGCCACGAACCATTATGCCAGGAGCGATCTGCTCCGTCAGCGTTAAGCCACTGTCCATTAACCAGCGGTCTGCATCGGCGAGGCGGCTGGCAAGGCAGTCACTTAGGTCCATCGGCGCAAGCTGGATATCCAGCGCACCTGCATCGCTTTGTGACAGCAGGCGTAAATCCGTGACTAGCCGTTCCAACTGGCTAACCTCTTGAGCCAGCGAGCTGAGGTTCTCTTGGTTGAGAGGACGAATGCCATCTTGCATCGCTTCAATTTCCCCACGTAGAACGGCCAACGGCGTACGCAGCTCGTGAGCGGTGTCGGACACCCAGCGCGCTCGTGCATCGCGGCTGGCTTCTAGCGTCGCGGCAAGTACGTTGAAATCTCGCGCCAAGCGCGACAGCTCATCGCGGCCACGCTCAGGTAATCGAGTCGTATAATCACCTTCAGTCAGTCGCAGCGTGGCGCCCGCAAGCGCCCGTGTACGCCGCCCTAACCACCAGGACAAGCCGCCCGCGAGCAGCAGAGAAGCCACGCATAGCGATATTACGATAAGGATAAGGTTGCGCTGCTGGCGCTCAAGGAAGCGGCTTTCCATACGCTCCATCATCTCGCGAGGGGGTCGAAAACCCAGCGAACCGATCGTTTCCTCGCCGCTGCGCAGGTTCAGCCAATGCCAATTGCCCGAGCCTGCGCGGCCGCCATTGGCAGGCACTAAAAAACGGCCCTCGGCATCACGTAGCGCAAAATCCCGCACTTCACCTAGCGGAGAGGGGTGGTCTTGGTGTTCTTGGCCCAGTTCAAAACGCACAATAGATGCCCAGCGCTCCGGGGATTGTTCCAACCACTCCCAGCTCTCTTGGGTCTCCCAGCGTGTGACGAGACCGTCTGCCAGCAGTGTTGCCCGCCGCTCTTGCGCTTGGTTGAGATAATCGTAAAAGCCGCGGTCAATGCTGTAGGAAACCGCCATAAACATGCTCACCGAGATGGCCACATTGACGCTCAGGATAATCGCAAATAGTTTGAGCCCCAGCCGGGAAGGGCGCCATTGACGTAGAGATCCATGCAGTGCCATCACTGATTGCCTCCTGCTTGGCGAGGCTGACGCGGCGCGCTCAACCGCTCTCGGACATTTTCCATGCCTAAGTACAGACAGGGCACCAGAATTAGCAAAATAGCGGTGGCAAACAGCATGCCAAAGCCTAGCGAAATCGCCATCGGAATCATGAAGCGCGCCTGTCGTGACGTCTCTAGAATCATCGGTGCCAGCCCCAGAAATGTTGTTAGCGTGGTCATCATAATGGGGCGGAGCCGACGCGTGGCCGCGGCTACAATAGCTTCTCTGGCCGCCATTCCCTCACGGCGCTTGCGGTTGGCGTAGTCGATCAGCACTAGCGCATCGTTGATGACCACGCCGGAAAGCGCGAGCATTCCCAGCAGGCTGATAATGGAAAGTCCAAAACCCATGATTATATGACCGGCCACCGCGCCGACGATACCGAAGGGGATCGCTGCCAGTACCAGCAGCGGCTGCGAATAACTTCTAAACGGGATAGCCAGCAGAGCATAGAGCGCGGTAATCATTAACCACATGGAGGTTTTTAACGTGGCTAAGTTGTCGGCGGTGTCCTGCTGGCGACCGCCCATGCTGACCTCCAACCCCGGCCAGGTAGCTTCCAACGTAGGGAATACCTCGTCTTGCAACGTGGCGAGCACCTGGTTAATGGCAAGGTCGTTTTCAGAGTCCGCAGTGACGGTAATAATACGTCGCCCGTTAATGCGCTCAAGACTGCTGGAGGCTTGGCTAATGGTGATATCCGTAACGCGGGATAGGGGCACACTCAGCCCATCAGGAGTGCGTACCGGCATTCGGTAGAGCGCGTTCAAACTGTCGCGATTATTGCTAGGTAAGCGTACCTCAACGCTAATTTCGCTACGCCCTACGTATTGCTCTAGAGCGGTCGCACCTTGTAAGGGGCCGCGCAGCGCTTGGGCTAAATTGTTGCCGGTTAGGCCCAGCGAGCGTCCTTCTGATGAAAGGCGTATTTCTAATTGGGGTTTACCGTCGCCCAGGCCGCTATCGATATCGGTCAGCCCATAGCCGCTCAGCGTTTCGGCCAACCGTTCTGCGGCGGCTTCAAGCACCTGTGTATTGGGGTGTGAAAGTCGCAGACTCAGTGCCGCACCGCTGCCGGGGCCGCCAACATCGGCTTCAAAGCGCACCGATTGGGCGCCTAATAAATCGCCGGTTAGGTCGCGCCACTCGCGGGCAATTCGCGATGGCGGCCATGCTTCAAGGCTTTCACTGGCAATGTCGAGACGAACCTCTAGGCTTTCCCCATCCAGCCGGCTGCGCGAGCTGCCAAAACTGAGCGTTTCTTCGCGTTCGCTAAGCTGCTCTGCGGCGTCAAGAAGCTGCTGGCTGAGTTCACGACTGATGCTGATATTGCTACCAATCGGCAGGGTGACCGTTGCCTGCACCTGGTCTGATTCGACGCGGGGCATGAGGGAAAACCCTAAACGCCCGCTCGTTGCCCAGGAAAGGGCGACCAACAGCACCGCAATGCCCAGCGCAATGCTGAGCAAACGCTGGTTAAGGGCACGTTGGAGAAATGGCTCAAACTGATGGTAGGTGAAATGGTGTAAACCGCCTTGAAGGCGTTGGCGAAGTGCTTCTAATGGGCGCTGCCATGCAGGCGTATTGCGCGGCTTGCGACTATGCGCGAGGTGAGCGGGAAGAATCACCAGTGCTTCCAGCCAGGAAATTAAAAATACCGTGACCACAACGACCGGCACCGTCGCAAAAATAAGTCCCAAAAAGCCGGGTAAAAACAGTAGCGGCAGGAACGCGACGATATTAGAAAGAATGGCGAACGTCAGCGGCGTGGCAATTTCGCTAGCCCCTTTAACCGCAGCATCGCGCAGTGAATAGCCTTCTTCACGGTAGCTATAGATATTCTCGCCGACGATAATGGCGTCATCCACCACAATGCCCAGGGCGATGATAAAGGCAAACATTGACATCATATTCAGCGACACGCCGATCCAGGGCAGAAATAGCATTGCGCCTAGAAACGCTGTTGGGATGCCCAGCGTGACCCAGAATGCCAGGCGGGCTTCCAAAAACAGCGCCATGAGCACTAATACCAGCGCTAGCCCCATCCAGGCATTTTTCAGCAGCAGGCTAAGGCGGGCTTCGTATACCTCTGAACTATCGCGAGAAATATCAAGGCTAACGCCCTCTGGCAGGCCTGAGCGTAACCGTTCAAGCTCACCGTTGACCGCTTCAGAGATGCTGGTCGGGGTTTGGTCGCCAATTTGATAAACATCCACGGAAAGCCCGGGTTGGCCGTTATAGAACTCTTCGCGGTCGGTCTCGGCGAAGCCGTCGCTGACTGTCGCGATGTCGCCCAGCGCAATGGGGGCTCCTTGTGCGCTGGTTAGAATGGGCAACTCGGCGAAAGCCTCTGCGCTGTTACGCCGGCCCTGATAGCGAATAAGCCATTCGCCTTCTGCTGTCGTCAGTTGACCACTGGCAAGATCAAGTGCCTCTTCGCCAATGCGAGTAGCCAATTGCTGGTGATCCAGGCCATAGCGCTCAATGGCCTCTTCATCCATATGAACTTGAATCTCTCGTTCGCGGTTACCCGATAGCTCTGCGCGCGAAATGCCGTCGGTCGCCTGGAGCTCACCGCGTATTTCTTCAGCGGCGTCGTGTAGCGCCTCTAGGCCTACTTGGCCATAAACTTGCAGGCTCAGTGCGCTTCGCGAGCGCCCCGCAAGGGTAAACCGGGGTGGGTCGGCGGCACTGGGCAAAGTGGTGATAGCATTCACTGCCTGCTGGATATCCTGATAGGCGCGCATCACGTCAACGCCATCAATCAGCGAGGCGCTGACATTGGCGCTGCCTTCACTGGCCGTCGCCGTCAGCTCATCAATGCCTTCTACATTGGCAATCGCGGCTTCCATCGGCAGCAGCAGGCTCTGCTCAACGTCTTCAGGTGTGGCACCCGGGTAGCTGATAGAGACTTGCACCACTTCAATATCAAACTCAGGAAAGACCTCTTTCTTAATCGCCAGCGAGGCCAATAAGCCGCCCACAATAAACAGCACCATGAGCAGGTTAGGTGCTACCCCGTGATCGACCATCCATGCCAGTGGGCCACGCGGTGTCTTCATGACCCGTCTCCCTCTTGAGCCGGTGTGTCGCTGGGGCGTCGGATGCGCACTAACTGGCCTTCGCGAGGCTGGGCTAAGCCTGCGGTAACGACCCGCTGACCGGCGGTCAGGCCGCTGCGGATCAAGGCATCATCTTCTCCGCGATAAGCCAGGGTCACCGGCGTGCGGCGCAGGCGATTCTCCTCATCTACCTGCCAGACGATGTCGCCTGGACGCAGTGCAGCAGAGGGTACTGAAATGAGCTGGTGTTGAATGGTTGGCTGAAATGCAACACGTAGAACATCACCCAGGCGCAGGGCAGGGCCATCGCTTTCTAGTGCGAGCGGGTCGCTAACGGCGATTAACAGCTGTGCCTGTAAACCGTTTTCTTCCAGGCTGGGGAGCATCGATACCAGCGTGCCTTCACGCGTCGCGCCTTCAGACCAGCCGCGGCTGGTTAAGGTAATCTGGCTGTCCGTTTCCAACCACTCAGTCCACTCGCTGGGCAGGGAGGCGCGGACCCAAAATTGCTCAACGCCTACTAAGTGCACTACTTCCGTCCCCTGGCTAAGCAGGCTGCCAGCACCCACTAAGCGCGCTTGTACCATGGCGCGCCAAGGCGCCACCAGGGTGGCGCGCTCAAGGTTAAGCGCTGCCTGGTCTCTGGCCACTCGCGCCTGGGTCACTTGGGCTTGGGTTTGGCGCAACTGCGGTTCTCTTAGAACCAGCGCACGGCGCTCGGCAGAAAGCTGGCGGCCAAAAGACTCGTATTCGCTGCGTGCGCGCTGCTGCTCTGCCTGCTCTAGTGCCAGAAGGGCTTGGGCATTGGCTAGCTGTGCCTGCGCATCCTCAAGAGTAAGCGCGAGATCGGCCTGATCAATATAGGCGACCGGCGCCTGCTGCTCGACGACTTGTCCCGGCACAACGCCTGGTGCAAAGCGCTCAAGCTGGCCCGCCACGCGGCTGGCCAACATAGTTTCTTGCTCTGCTTCGACGCGGCCAAATCCATATAGATGGGGCGCCTGGGTGCTCGCAGAAACGCTAATCACATCTACAATACTGGGTAATGGCTCTGGTGGTGCGGTACGCTCAATGCGGGGTGGCTGAGTTATTATCCACCAGGCGAGCACGCAGGTGCCAATTAGAATCAATAACGCAACCACGGCACTCAGGCGAACACGGCCCTGCTGATAAAAAGAGTGAGACGGCGAGATGGAGCGTGTTGAGGTCATTACCGCGCGTTATCCATATGCTAGGAGCGAAAATTCCAGAAAAATGAGCGTATGATGCTAGCATCACGCATTGTGAAGCAGCGATTAGTCAAGCAATGTGCAAATACCATGCAATTGATACCTGATTCATATTCATTTGGTATCAATAGACTCACTGGTCTACTTTAAACGTATGAAAAATACCGCAACGCGCGACAAGTTGATTGATTGTGGCGCCCAGCTGATCAGCCAGCAAGGCTACAACGCAACGGGCATTAATGCCGTTTTGAAGACGTGCGGAGTGCCCAAGGGCTCTTTTTACCACTACTTCGCGAGTAAAGAAGATTTTGGGCTGGCAGTGATTGAACGCTTTGCCACCAAGTATGACGCCTCGCTAGTGACGCTGCTGGAAGATAGCAATACGCCGCCTTTGGAGCGTCTCAGGCGCTATTTTGCATCAGGTCGTGACTATATGCATGAGTGTGATCACGCCACTGGCTGTTTGATTGGTAATCTTGGACAAGAGCTTTCAGGCCAAAGCGATACCTTTCGTGATGCGCTAAACCTTGTATTTCAGCGCTGGGAACAGCGGCTTGTGCGCTGTTTACAAGATGCCCAGGCGAACGGAGACATTGCCGTCCATACCGCGCCTGAAGCGCTAGCAAGCTTTATTTTAACCGGCTGGGAAGGCGCTATTTTACGCGCCAAAACATTGAAGTCCGTCGAACCTATGAATCTGTTTGAAAAGATTTTATTTCAACAGGTGCTGATCCGCCCAGCATCATAACGCTGCGCTATCGTCTTTATAAGCATCGCTAGCCGTTAAACAGGTGAGCCCGCTATGTTTCAAGGTTTTGAAAAATAATCCGAATGTAGCTGCGTAGACTCTTAAATCCGAACTTAGTAGTCTATGGAC
>NZ_JBQDLQ010000005.1:0-68223 GCF_052095695.1 Halomonas sp. | reverse complement strand
CGCTGACAATACCGTGCACCCGGCGCAGCGGTTCGCCGTCCTGCCAGATGGTCAGGGTGGTTTCGCGATCCAGCAGCTCAGCAGCATCCAGACTGCCATCACGGCTGGCCAAGTTGATTGCCAGCTCGAAAGGCTGGGAGAGCGCTTCGCGGTGGGTGAAATCGATCACCGCCACGTCATCCACCCCCGGTAGCGTTAGGGTGAATTGCAAACCAGTGCTGGCTGACATCGCGCCACTCCTTGGATCATCAAACACTTATGAAATCGATCAGCGTAGCGATATCTGTTACCAGAACAACCCATCCTGAATACGAAACGTCAATGTCTTACAACATTTTAAGCAATAGCTTACAAACTGGCGGCTAAGTCGAGGCAGCCATGTCTATTTTGTATCAGCGTCTTAAAATCACCAACCAGCGGCCTAGATTCATGATACTGGCGAGTGATGCCGCGACATAAGTAAAGGCACAGGCGGTAAGCACGTGCCGCGCGCCGGCCATGTCATTAGGCGGCACGTATTCCTTCAGCAGCGGCAGCGCGCGGTTAAAGCTTGCGTCAAACTCCACTGGAAGCGTCACTAGATGCACCAGCGCGGCGGTACCGAAACTGATCACCGCCAATACAACCGCGACTGCCAGCCCGCCTGGCAGCCGCGTTAATAGGAATAGAAACGGCGCGGCCATCATTAAAATAGCGCCAAGCTTCTCAGCCTTTTGGGCGACCCCCACTAAACGACTGCGCGCCAGCAGCGGTGAATAGCCTTGATGATGCTGAATGGCATGACCAACCTCATGGGCAGCCACCGTCACCGCCGTTAGCGATCGGCCATCATAATGATCAGGCGAAAGACGCACACAGCGCGTTTCTGGGTCGTAATGATCCCCGTATTCAGTGCATTCTACGTTAACGCCCTCCACTCCTAGGCGGCGCAGCAAGTGTTCTGCAAGTTCAGCCCCCGTTCCAGGATAGTCATCCCGGCCACGCGCATGTCGTTTGAGCACCCATTTAGCCCATACATTCGGGAGCACAAAAATAGCCAGCGCCAGCACAATTAACACAACGACCATGGCAATTCACCGCAGATGAAGGGGCAGACTCAGTGCCCCAAGCTGTTTAAGTAGGATCAGGATCGTTGCGATGTTCTTCAACATCGCGCTTCACCGCCGCTAGGCCATGGGCTGAGATATCGCCCTGAGCGTAGGCGTGCTCAGCGATCAGCACGCTGTCGGCAGCTAGCACCAAATCACACTCGGTACCGGCCAGCTCATCACGCAGCCGCTGAATAGCATCTTCACGCTTAGGGTTGTTATCAACTCGCCGTATGTAGATAGCCTTAATACGATGCGGGTAGGCTTTCACGATCTCGATATAGACCTCTGGATCGCGCTGCCCACTGTCGCCGATTAAAATACACGGCATATCATTGTAAAGGGTCAGCATTCGGTCGATCAGATCACGCTTATGGTCTTCTGCACGGCGCGGCCAAGGGCGGCGCCAAGAGATCCCCCACTCGCGAAGAAACAGAATAGGACCGACGGGAATACGATTAATCTGAAAAAAAATTTCAAGCATTTCGTAAATTGCCCAAGGCCCACGCGAGACATACAAAATGGGTCTTTCGATGCGTTCACTAGCGCCACGATGCAGCGCTTGATAAAGCGCCGCTACGCCAGGAAACGCGGTACGGCGGTGGGGTTTTTTTACAAACAGGCGATAAAGCATTTTAAGCTTTTCCGCCACGCCGGTGAACATGACGGTGTCGTCGATATCACTGATCACCAGTAAGTCTGCCTCAGGCGGTGGTACGTAAACTTCAACGTGAGTACGTACCGGCGTCTCGCCCTGGCAATGGACCAGAATATCGGCACGGTGCCACGATACATCAATAGGCAGGGTATGACTGATCGGCAGATGCACATCGAAGTAGCCATCCCGATCGGTGCCGACACAGAGTTGGTTTTCGCCTAGATGAATTTCGACCTGGGCATTGGCCAGGCCGCGACGAAAAATCCGACGTGCAACGTCGGCAGTATCACGCAGCATTCCATGCCGAGGGATAGCGCGGCCTAAGGCAGCCTGACGAAAGACTCGCCCCATGACAAACACTTCACTCTGCGAGCCATAACCTCGATAGGGGTGAACCACCATGCCACCACGGCCACTGTCGCCCTTAATAGGCTTGGCAATAATGTGCACTACCCTTTTTACAAAGCTTGCCCACCGGCGCATTAAGCCCATCAAGCGTATTGGCCAGCGTAAACGGAGCCATTCAATGATTGATTCATCATGCATCCCTTTTCGTGATGATAGACGGCTGCCGTCCAATATTAGTTTGGCGTATATAGTAACAGCGTCAAGCACTCCTGCTAATCGCTTAACGCTGGTGAATAACGATGCACAATTAATGCCCGTCAGGTGTGCAATTATTGGCGGTTCAGTACATCATGCTTAATTACACATAAGAATGATGCCTACGCTCCATGCCGACCAGCCACTATGCTAACCAGTGACAATGCCTTTAGTACTGCCCTCGCTCTCATTTTGAGTATGGACAGCACGCTTATTTCCATCGTGATGCTGTCACTACAGGTATCACTCATGGCGGTAGTGATCGCCAGCCTACTCGCGTTGCCCTTAGGTGCGGCTCTCGCCCTTTGGCGGTTTCCAGGGCGTAATGCCGTTATCATCGTCCTCAATGCATTAATGGGACTACCACCCGTCGTTGCAGGGCTATGCGTGTATCTACTGCTTTCACGCACCGGCCCATTAGGCAGCTGGGGGCTGCTATTTACGCCCACCGCCATGGTCATCGCTCAGGTCATTTTAGTACTGCCAATCATCGCCGCACTGACTCGCCAGCAGATTGAAACGCTACACGGCGAGTATGCCGAGCAGCTGCAATCATTAGGACTGACCCGCCCACGCATGATTCCAACGCTGCTGTGGGATGCGCGTTTCGGGCTCCTGACGGTCATTCTGGCGGGCTTTGGCCGCGCCAGTGCAGAGGTAGGTGCGGTCATGATTGTAGGTGGCAATATCGATGGCGTCACTCGCGTGATGACCACCAGCATTGTCTTAGAAACCAGCAAGGGCAACCTGCCCATGGCACTCGGCTTAGGGATTATTTTACTCACCCTGGTGACGATGATTAACGCTATCGCGCACATGATCGGCGAAACGGCCAAAAGGAGGCTGGGGTGAATGCACACCAGATGCCTCCGGTGGCAACACTTACGTTTGACGGCGCTGCGTTCACGCATCGTGGCCATACGTTGCTAAAGCCCACCACGCTTCGCTTATCGGGCTGCCAGCGTACGCTGATCATGGGCCCGAACGGTGCAGGCAAGAGTCTTCTAATGCGCCTAGCTCATGGCTTATTGCCCCCCACTAGCGGCACCGTGGGTTGGCAAGGCACAGCCCCTGCACAAGCCATGGTATTTCAGCGCCCAGTGCTGCTGCGTCGCTCAGCGCTGGATAATCTCACCTATGTCCTCGCCATTAACAAAACGTTGCGACCAACGCTCAACCGCCCAGCAGGCCACAGCGTTTCTCGCAAAGCCCTGGCGATGCAGGCACTGGATACGTTTGGTTTAGCACATTTAGCGCAGCGCCCCGCACGGGTACTATCTGGCGGGGAACAACAACGACTAGCGCTAGCGCGGGCCTGGCTCCTGAATCCACAGGTACTATTTCTCGATGAGCCTACCTCCGCGCTAGACCCCGCGGCCATCAAGGCCGTTGAGGATGCAGTGCTAGAGTTTCATCGCCGAGGCACACGCATTGTGATGTCCACTCATGATCTGCACCAAGCACGCCGCTTAGCCGATGACGTCGTGTTTCTGCATAACGGACACTTGCTTGAACACACCCCCGCCAAGCAGTTTTTTTCCGCGCCCACCTCCAGCGAAGCCGGCGCGTTTATTCGCGGCGAACTGGTGTGGTAACGCTGGCGTTGCTTCACACTAGCACTGATGAAACACCGCATTGATGAAATACCGTACTGATGAACCACAGCATGGATTTACCCTGACAAAGATGAGCAACGTTCAAGGAGCACTATAATGAATAAGACCACCGCACTGATAACAGCAGGCACTCTAAGCCTAACCTGGAGCGGCATGCTGCTAGCTGACGATGACTACATTACGCTGGCCTCGACGACCTCTACTGAGAACTCGGGCCTGTTTGGCGCTATTATTCCCGCGTTTACTGAAAGAACTGGAATAGACGTACGCGTCGTGGCCGTAGGCACCGGTCAAGCATTCGAAATAGGTCGCCGTGGTGATGCCGATAGCCTCTTGGTTCACGACACGGCAGGTGAAGAGCAGTTTGTGGCCGACGGCTACGCGACTGAGCGCCTTAATGTGATGTACAACGATTTCGTGATCGTTGGCCCCAGTGATGACCCCGCCGGTATTAGTGACAGCGAAACAGTTGTCGATGCCATGCAGCAAATCGCAGAAAGCGAATCTCCCTTCGCCTCGCGCGGTGACGATAGCGGTACCAACCGCGCTGAGCTACGTTTGTGGGAAGACGCTGGAATTACACCGCAAGGCGAATGGTATCGCGAGCTAGGCAGCGGTATGGGCCCAACGCTGAATACCGCCGCTGGGATGGATGCTTACACCTTCACCGACCGCGCTACCTGGGTGGCGTTTGAAAACCCACAGGACTTAACGCTGCTGTTTGAAGGTGACGAGGCGCTGTTCAACCAATACGGCAGCCTGCTGCTTTCAGCAGAACGTCACCCGCACTTAAAGCATGACCTGGCTGCTCAGTGGCACGAATGGCTGGTCTCTGAAGAAGGTCAGCAAGCGATTGCCGATTTCGAAGTCGATGGACAGCAGCTCTTTTTCCCTAACGCTGAGTAGTCCTTTCTCGTCTAAACAAAACGGCACGCCCTCAAGGCGTGCCGTTTTGCTGTATCCCACTTTTAAAAACTGCTCTTTAGGGCTATCTATTAATAGCCCATGGCGGTTTATAGCGTCAGCAGCTTACCAATATCGTTAGCTTCCCAATGGGGAAAGTGCTTACGAACCAGCACATTGAGGTCGTGTTCAAAGGCGGCCCAGTCGGTTGCATTGGTCGCAACGCTAGGTTCACCGGCGGCTCCCCTAATCATCCCAGCACCGACAGTCACGTTGGTTAGCCGATCAATGATAATAAAGCTGCCGGTACCAGGGCTGGTGCGATAATCATCAACTGGAATAGCGGCGGTCAATTCAACGTCACAACGAGCAATAGCATTGAGCCCGAGCGAGTCCGTGACATGCTTTTCTAGCGTATTCACATCGATTTGATAATCAATGGTGCTGACCTTACCGGAAAGGTCGCGCGTTGCTAGCTTGAAATCGTAAAGCTTGCCGGGAGTTAAAGCCTCTTCCTGCATCCAGACAATATCAGCTTTAAAGGTATTTGAGAGCGGCAGCTCGCTTTCCGCGGCCACGATCCAGTCGCCGCGTGAAATATCGATTTCATCTTCCAAGGTAACGGTAATTGCCTGGCCTGGATAAGCCGCCGCGAGATCGCCATCAAAGGTCACGATTCTTGCCACCGTGGACACTTTACCCGAAGGCAGCACTTTAATAGCTTGCCCAGAGTGCAATACGCCCGCCGCTAAGGTGCCGCAATAACCGCGGAAATCAAGATTTGGACGATTCACGTATTGGACTGGCAAGCGTAGATCACTGAGATTCTGATCACGGCTGATTTCAACGCTTTCAAGTAGCTCAATCAGCGTTTTCCCCTGGTAGTCAGCAGTGAAATACCAAGGCGTTTGCTCGCTGCGATTGACCACGTTATCGCCATTAAGCGCGGACATAGGCACAAAGCAAATATCCGGCGTCTGAAGATTCGTTGCAAACGCGCGGTATTCAGCCACTATTTCGTTAAAACGCTGCTCAGAGAAGCCCACCAAATCCATTTTATTGACCGCAATCACCAAGTGCTGGATACCCAGCAAGTCGGCAATAAAACTGTGGCGGCGCGTTTGGGTCTGCACACCGTAACGGGCATCAATCAAAATAATCGCCAAGCTAGCTGTTGAAGCCCCGGTGGCCATATTGCGCGTGTACTGCTCATGCCCCGGCGTATCGGCGATAATAAACTTGCGCTTATCGGTGGAGAAAAAGCGGTACGCCACATCGATGGTAATGCCTTGCTCACGCTCGGATTGCAGCCCATCCACCAATAGCGCCAGATCAACGGTGTCACCGGTCGTGCCGCTGGTTTTAGATGCCTGGGTGATCGCCGCCAACTGGTCTTCGAAGATCATTTTCGAATCGTGTAGCAAACGCCCAATCAGGGTGGATTTGCCGTCGTCGACACTGCCGCAAGTAATAAAACGCAGCAGATCTTTGTTCTCATGCTCGTGCAGATACTGCTCGATATTGCCAGCGATTAAAGTCGATTGATGTGACATTAGCCCTACTCCTTTAGAAATAGCCTTCGCGCTTTTTCTTCTCCATCGAACCGACTTGATCGCGGTCAATAGCACGGCCACTTCGCTCGCTCGTTCGGGTCAGCAGCATCTCTTGAATAATTTCTGGAAGCGTCGCGGCTTCTGACTCCACGGCACCGGTCAGCGGGTAGCAGCCAAGCGTTCTGAACCGCACGGACTTTTGTTCCGGCACTTCACCTGGCGCCAGCGGTAGGCGATCGTCATCGACCATAACCTGCATACCGTCGCGCTCGACCACGGAGCGCTTGGCCGAGTAGTACAGCGGCACAATAGGGATCGACTCTAGGTAGATGTACTGCCAGATATCCAGCTCGGTCCAGTTGGAAAGCGGAAAAACACGGATTGACTCGCCTTTATTGACCTTAGCGTTATACACATTCCACAGCTCAGGGCGCTGGCTTTTAGGGTCCCAACGATGATATTTGTCACGAAATGAGTAAACGCGCTCTTTGGCCCGCGACGCCTCTTCATCGCGGCGCGCGCCGCCAAAAGCGGCATCAAATCCATGCTTGTCTAACGCCTGCTTGAGCGCCTGAGTTTTCATGATATCGGTGTATTTGGCGCTGCCGTGATCAAACGGGTTGATATTGGCAGCCCGCCCCTCTTCATTGGTATGCACGATCAGCTCCATACTCGCCTCTGCCGCCATACGATTACGAAACTCGATCATCTCGCGAAATTTCCACGTGGTGTCCACGTGCATCAGCGGAAATGGCGGCGTACCGGGATAAAAGGCTTTGCGTGCTAGATGTAGCATGACCGAAGAGTCTTTGCCGATCGAATACATCATGACCGGGTTGGAAAACTCAGCCGCAACTTCGCGAATGATATGGATAGACTCAGCTTCTAATTGCTTAAGGTGGGTCAAGCGCGCGGCGTCAGGTGTAACAGATACCTCGCGGAGCGGCGCTGAAGGTGCCGTCTTGGAAGACGGTACCCCTGAGGACAGTGTAGAAAATTGGGTCATGGCCCATACCTCGCAGGAACTAGCTCGTCGTACAAGCTATGAAATACAGTGTACGTTCTTAAAATGTACGTTCGAATGCAGGTAGGATAACGCCGAGCTTATAATAACCCAAAAGAATTAATAACTATCTTTTTATATCTTTATCGCCTATCAAGATATTCATAGCCATAAAAGTGCTATACCGCAACGCGCTCAACCCAGGTTTGCCACTTGATTCCTTCTAGGTCAATGACGCGATAGCCGGGCCGTGATGCTTCATCAATAGCAAAATGCTCAGCCCCCGGTAAAAACTGGTCGGCGGTTGCCGGGCAGCCGTAGACGGCTATTTCATGGAGGTCTATTTCTTGGCTGCTTATTTCATGACGCTGGGCATAGGCTTGGTGCGCGTGGCCAAACAGGATGATCTTAACCTGAGGATAAGCGCTCAGCAGCTGCCAAAATGCTTCCCTATCTTGCAAACCAATGGCGTCCATCCATACGGCGCCAACATCCACCGGCGGGTGGTGCATCACAATCAGCGTTGGCCGATCATCTGCTTTTAGCTGCTCGTCTAATGCCGCTAGCCTCTCGTTGCCCAGCTCTCCAAAAGGCTTGCCCTCAACGCGCGTATTAAGCAGCAGCAAACGCCATGCATCACACGCTACGTCCTCAATCAGCGGACGCTCGGCGGTCATTAGCGCCAGTTGATCATGATTACCTGGCAGCCAATACCAAGGGCACGGCAGTGTGTCCATGGCCTGAACCGCTAAGGCATAAGAAGCGGCGGACTCGTCTTGGCTGATATCGCCACTGAATAGCACGATATCAGGCTGCTCGTCCGCCACCGCGCTTAGCACCTGCTGAAACTGCCGCCAAGGCACGCCCGCTCGAGAACACGCATTGATATCAGCGTAAAGGTGGGCATCGGTAATTTGCACAAGGCGCATTAGGGAGTCTCCGGCACGTCAATGCTGTGGCCGTGGGCAAGGCCATGGGCCAACCATTCCCCTAAAAAACGATTTAGCTGAAGCTTTTCATCCGGTTGATGCATGCGGGCGTTGGGATACCGATAGCGGCCGTTGAAATGGCGCTCGCGTTGAAAATCGGTCACTTCCGCCATGCGTACATCGTGATAAAGATGCACGCGCATACGCGGGCTTTCCATGACGGTATCTAGCGGCCCGCTTTGAAAAACATCCACCATCGTGGTGTAAGGCGCCTGCTCGTGAATATAAAGATGTAAGTCACCAAAATGCTGCTTATCTCCCCGCAGGGCGATATCACGTCGCTGGCCGGCCTCCATATCGCCGACCAAGCGCACCAAACGTAAGTAGTTGGCGCCGCACTCCCCCTGGAGCGATTTTAAATCGGTGACATAGGCCGTTCTCGCCATGTTCACTCCTCGTTTTTTTCGCTTTTGCATGTATTTTACGTTAGGTCGACGCCCGCTGTGACGCGGCGCGCAGCGACGCTCGTTGGCTATTTAACCAATGTAGCCCAATCAAACACATGGCGTTGTCGAGTCTTCCCAGGCCCAAGAGTTCCCACGCATTAGCAAAGGGCACCACGTGGACACGAATATCTTCATGCTCTTCATCTAACCCATGAATGCCGCCTAATCCTTGGGTATCTACCAAACCACAAAATAGGGTCACTTGCTCGTTGCAGGCGCCGGGGCTGGGGTAGTAAGTATGCAGTTTGGTTAGCTCCGTCACTTTACAGCCGGCCTCTTCCCACGCTTCTCGGCGTGCAACGTCTTCCAGCGACTCGCCTTTTTCCACTAAGCCGGCCACAAATTCTAACTTCCAGGGCGATAAAGCATCGTCAATGGCGCCCGCACGAAACTGCTCGATTAACACCAATGAATCGCGCTCAGGGTCGTAGAGCAGTACCCCTACCGCATCAAAGCGGCTATGCACTTCTCTGCGCACAGGCTCGCTCCAACCGCCTTCAAAGAGGCGGTGACGAAGCTCTAGCCCATCGAGACGAAAAAATCCCTGGTACAGCGTTTCACGCTTGAACAGCTCAACGTCGTCGCTATTTAACAGCGCAACGCTAAGCGTGGTGTTTTTAAAAGGAGCGACTGGCTGCGCGGAGCCTGGAGAAGATACGTTCTTAGAGCGGGTCGCCATGAGGCACTCCCAGTGATGATAATGACGCTATTATCAATGCTTGCCACTGGGAATGCCAATTCAGGCGGTAGGTTAAAGCTCGTTTAGCATTGCCTGCGCATCACGACGCAAGGCTTCATCAGACGCTTGTCGGCTATCGCGGGCCGTACCCTCAACCGCGCGCTGCGCATGCTCCCTCGCGGCCTGTTCATTGCCCTCTGCTTTTAGAAAAGCAGCGTAGTAATAATTAACATCAATGCCGTCGGGGCGAATCTCTAAAGCACGTTGGAACATCCGCTCGGCGGTACCGCTATTACCAAAACCGATGGGGCGCCCCGGTGCACGGTCGTATAAAGCACCTAGGGTGACATAAGCCGAGCCGTTGCTACCCTGGGGATCAATCTCAATTGCCCGTTCAAGCACATTACGAGCATCGCCCGCGGTGCCCAGTGCACCTAAACCGCCCCGCTCACGGGCATAAGACGCCAATATAATGCCCTGCCAAACCAGCACGTCGGCGTTATCGCGCTGTTGCTCCGCCAACTGCCCCGCCTCTGCCGCCAGCGCCTTCAGCGTGCTTTCCCGCTCATTCGCGGGCATGTCGGTAACGGTATGTTCCCAGCGATTCTTCAGCGAGAACAGCTCGCCTTCAAAGGCCGTGGCGGCAAGGGGTGACAGCGTAAGCGCGCTACCAATGAGGATGGCCATTAATGAACGCTTTAAAGGTAAACGTGCAAAAGACAGAGTTCGCATACATGCTCCTAAATTATTGTTGTCCCGAGGAGACCTAACAACGGCGGGCCTCTCAAACAATGTAACGAACGTTTGAATGATTCGCCAGTAGCATCTTGCTTGGTATGCTTCCCGCAATTAACGTAAGGTAGATAGCTTGATACATAATAGGGAACAGGTAATGAAAGGCCGCAACATGACCCGCTGGCGCGATCCAGCAAAAGATCCGCGTCAAGCCCCTAAGAGCAACCTGATTACCAGCGAGGGCGCTTCACGCTTACGCGCTATTTTAGATCACCTGTCACGCGTTAAACGCCCGGAAATTTCTGCCAAAGTCGGCGAAGCCGCAGCTCAGGGCGATCGCAGTGAAAACGCTGATTACACCTACAACAAGAAAGAGCTAAATCGCGTGATTGCGCGTATTAGCTACCTGACGACACGTTTGGATGAGCTGCAAATTGTTGATCGTCTTCCCGCCGACACCAGTAAAGTGTTTTTTGGTGCCTACGTGAGCCTGGAAGATGAAAGCGGTGAGCAGGTACATCTTAGAATTGTTGGCCACGATGAGATCGATACCAAAAAGCGCTGGATCAGTATCGATGCCCCCATGGCCAAAGCACTGCTAGGCAAACAGGTTGGGGAAGAAGCAAAAGTGCTTACGCCTAACGGCTATACGTTTTATACCATCACCGTCATCGATTACACTGGCTAATAGGCAACGCTGTAAGGCTCAATCCTGGAGCGAGTAGTCGACCGTAGTCACAACGCGCACGCGCTTGGTTTGCGGCGTGTAGCTATCCAGATCTTCAATCGAAAAGTAGCCTTGGGTCGCTTGGCGTATCTGGCCCACTTGGCTACCCGAATCTTCAGCAAACTGCTGTGCAGCGTTACGCGCATCTGCCGTTGCGGCCGCAATCATTTCTGGCTTAATGGCATCCAGGCCCGTAAACAGAAATTCCGTGCGGTATTCGTAACTAGGTGAAAGCAGTACGCCTTCTCGCACTAACGAGGTCGCATTAGGAATTGCTTCAATCACGCCCTCTACGTCGGGTGAGCGCAGCAGCAGCGTTGCTTCAGCAAGATAGCGCTCATCGGGGCGCTGGCCTCCACCGTACTGGTTGCTGTACTGATCAGTAATCCGTGGCGGTGTTGAGCTCACATGCTCTGAAGCGAAGCCTTGAGTCTGGAGGAAATCGCGAATTGCCCCCTCGCCGTTGCTTAGCTGCTGCTCTAGATCACTTAAACTATTGGCGCTCACCGTGTAGTTAAACGGCCACAATACCAAATCGGCCTCGACGTCTCGCTCGGCTAATCCACGCACGGTGACGCTACGCGACGACTGCTGCCATACCTCAGCCGCCCCTTTGATGTAGCTGCCGCTCCACACGAGCCCCAACGCAAGAAGCCCGCCTAGCAAAACAGCACTGCCCAGCACCGCAGTATTTCGAACGTTTCCTGTCATAACGGCCACCTCGACTAACGCCTGTCAAATCGCCCAATGCTTGTGACACATCATAGACCCGAACGGCTGTTTCGTCGGTGGCTGAATGTGGCAATTTCAAGGATAAAGGCGCAGAAGAACCTTCGGCGCCTTTATCTATTTAGACAAACAGAGGGATATAAACAGAAAGATTAGAAAACTAACGCGGGCAGGGCCAGTGAGATTGCTGGCACAAAGGTTGTCAGTAGCAGTATGCCTACCATCACCAGCCAGAATGGCATGACCGCACGTATAAAGTCCGCAATGCTGACGCCGGTGATACTGCAGGTAGTGAACATGACCGTGCCCAAGGGCGGCGTTATGGTTCCAATCGTGGCATTAATGATAAAAATGATACCAAAGTGAACCGGATCGATGCCGAACTGAGCAGCCACAGGGGCTAATAACGGAGACAGCACAATCAATATCGCATTGCCCTCCAGAAACATTCCCAGCACCAGCAGCAGCAAGTTGGCCAACAGCAGGAAGACAATGGCACTACCCACCTCTGAAGACAGCAGCATAGCGATTTCTTGAGGGATCTGCTCCCAGGTAAGAAAACGCGCAAAGCCCGAAGCGACAGCGATGATAAAGAGCACATTGACCGACGCCAACAGTGACTCATTGGTGGCCAGTGCAATGCTCTTGACAGACATCTGCTTGTAAACGAAGACACCCACAATCAGCGCATAGAGCACCGCAATAGCGCCAGCTTCAGTTGGCGTGAAGACACCAATACGAATACCCCCGATCACAACCAGTGGCAGCATTAAGGCGATGATGCCGGCTCGCGTGACGCTAACCCATTCATGGCGCGTCACTTTGCTGCGCTCAGGCGGCTGATAGTTATTCCGACGGCACAAATAAGACACCAAGACCATTAAGCTGATGGCCATTAACACGCCGGGCACGACCCCCGCCAGAAACAGCCGCCCAATCGATACGTTATTGACGTAGCCATAAACGATCAGTGCAATACCGGGAGGGATAGTAGAGGTAATTAACGACGAAGCTGCCGTTACCGCACTGGAAAAAGGCTTGGGGTAGCCTTTGGCGGTCATGCTAGGCACCAGCAGTTTTGAGTTCATCGCGGCATCGGCAATGTTAGAGCCAGACAGCCCGCCCATAAAGGTGCTTAACAGAACGTTGGCCTGCGCCAAACCACCGTGCATACGCCGTGTAAGCAGCTCTGCTAATTTAAGCAGCCGGTCCGTAATGCCGGAATAGTTCATGAACACGCCAGCCATAATGAAAAACGGTATCGCTAATAACGATACGGATTCCAAGCCCCCAGCCAGACGCTGAATCAGCAACATCGTCGGCTGATCGGCCCCGACAATGAAGTAAAGAAACGTAGAAAAAAACAGCGCGAAGGCGACGGGTGTCCCTACAAAAAACAGCAAAAACAGTGCGCCAATAGCAATACTCACAGCCATTTGATTGAGCCTCCTATGGTGTATGTCGCTGAATCAGCCGGACCACACAGTGATAAATCATCACCACCGCACTGACAGGGATGGCTACATGAATCCAGTAATAGGGAATTTGCAGCATCGGCGTGCTGCGAAACGCTGAGAAGCTAAGCAGCTGAGCTCCCCAATACAGCATGACCAAGGCACTGATCAAAATGATGCCAACGCTGAACACCTGCTCATTCCAACGTGCTAAGCGAGGAGGAAGCTTGTCAGTAACGAAGCTGATAAACACATGCTCACGGCGCCTTACCAGCGCACTGGCGCCTAAAAAGGTGGCCCAGACCAGCAGCAATTGGAGTATCTCTTCTGTCCATGCCAGCGGCGAACCAAATAGATAGCGCATAAATATATTGCTAATAGCCACCAGGAAAAGAGCAAAAACAGCGGCGGTGGCGATAACCTCATCAAGGCGCATGACCCGATCCAGCCACGTAAAAATACGCTTCATACCAGCCTCCTTGATTAGGCTCCCCGGCACGCCGGGGAGCCATAAAATCACACGCTAATCAGCCGTTGATAATCTGGTAGACGTTGTCGTAAAGACCATCAGTCCACTGCGGAAAAGCGGAGGGAATTTGCTCAGCTGCCCGCTCATGGAAAGGAGCGGTATCTATTGCGTGAATCTCCACGCCTTCGCTACGCAGTTTCTCCAGCGCCTGCTCACTATCTTCAGCAACAAGCTCAGCCAGGTATTCAGCCATTTGCTGGCCTGTATCGGTCAGAATTTGCTGCTGCTCTTCATCAAGCTGTTCCCAGAAGGCCTGGCCGGTAACGAAAGGCGCGACGGTATGCATATGCGCCGTTAAGCTCAGGTGCTTGACCACTTCATAAAATTTCCCGCCGTAAAGCACGGCAGCCGGATTTTCGACGCCATCGACCATTCCCTGAGCCAAGGCGGGATAGACATCACCCAGCGACATAGGCGTCGGCGTTGCGCCCATGGCGCGGATCGCTTCAACATACATTTGCGAGTTCTGCACGCGCACGCCGACACCGTCGAGGTCTTCCGGCGTATTAACCGGATCACGCGTGAGCAAATGGCGAACGCCATACACCGCGTTAGGGATGACAATGTGGTAACCGGACGACTGCAGCAGGGTCATTTGCTCAGCAAACCACTCGGAGTCAAAAACCTTGAGCTTAGAGTCGAAGTCTTCGCTTAAATACGGCGCATCTAAAACGGCCAGATCAGGCACCGAGTCAAGAAAATTACTGTAAGCGGTAATCGAAATAATGGCTGAGCCAAACCGCGCCTGCTCCATTACATCGGTTTCCGAGCCTAGCTGGCTTGCGGGAAACGCTTTCAGCTCCAGCTCACCGTTACTAGCCTCGTTCACCCATTCGGCCCACTGGTTGACAGCCACGTCCACCGGCTCGCCGGGCTGGTTACCATAAGCTACGCGAATCACCGTGCTGGCATTCGCGGTGCTAACAATGCCAATACTGGTTGCGGTCGCAAGCGTAATAGCAAGAGTGAGTTTATTAAGGCGCATGTAGTACTCCATTTTTTTTGTTTAACTGCAGTGATAGTGACGGCCAGACACTTGGTAGGCCGCGATTGCCAATGCTTATCGCTCAAGGGCCTTTTCAAGCCGAGGCGTTAGAATGTTGTGTTGTTTAGCCATGCTCACCACGGGTTTCAAACGACGTTCCAGCTTGTCGTGGTGATAGTTCGCGATATCGTCTAAGCGGTGATCCAGATAGGGATTATCGAATCGCTCCAGCGTGCTCTGCCAGTAGCTTTCTAAGTCCATGTCGGGCAGCTCACGGGATAATGTGGGCAGCACCTCCTCTGCTATCAGCTCATTAAGCGCCGTACGCAGCCGCGGCTCCTGCATGGCTTCTCTTACGTAGGTTATTGATTCACTCAAACCCAGATAGCGCCACTGATCTATCAGGTAGCTGTGCGCCAGATTGAGAATATGCAGTTTGCGTAATTCATAAGGCTGCAGTGAGCTCACCACTTGCACGGCAGAATGTTCAAACGGCATGACCAGGCCAGGCGTTTGTTGCACGGCCCAAAGCGCGTAGGGTTCGGCAACGGCGCCGACGGGTTCAAGCGGCGCTGAAACGATGCGATCCACCAGCGTATTGACCCAGCAGCACTGGGACACCAGCCATGCGTCAAAGTCGGCATCTTGATAGTCCCGTCGAGCCAAGGTAGCGACAAGCTCTTTTAGCACGTCACCGTTGCGGCTAATCAACTCGCAAGGAAGCAGCGTCAGTCCCGGCCGCCCTGCCTGAAAACGCGCATAAAGCAGCTTGGTAAGTTTGCCTGGGAAACTTGAAGGCACATCCGCCAAGCTGGAATCATTGGCGACCTGATAGCCGCTATCGCCCGTATTGGACACCACCCAACGGGCCGTTTCGATAAAGTGGCGCGCTAATGACGCCCACTCTTGTGCAGCCACCATACAGCCGGCCACACTGCCAACGGCATACTGCTCATCGACAGGTAAGCCGTCGCGCAAGCCTTTAACATGTAAAGGGTAACTAGCCTGCTGCGCCAAGGCCGAGGCTTTGGCTTTGCCTTCCGGACGAGCAGAGGTCTGCACTACCAGTACAGCCTCTTGGCTAACACCTTGAGCTATGGCCTCGCCAGCAAAGGCGGCCACGTGGCCCAGCAGAAACCGGCTGGTGCCAAACTGAACGATGCTTGCTTGATGCAGCGGGAGACTCACAGCGAGACGCCCCGCTTCCAGGGAATAAAGTCCAGCTGTGAAAGCCGCACTGCTTTGGTGACATAGCGCCCCGAAGCGGTGTCGATACACATCGTCAGCAACTCATCAGCCAGTGTCGCGATATCGGTTTCACCGCGAATAATAGGGCCGGCATCAAAATCGATTACATCGCTCATTCGGCTAGCGAGTTCGCTGTTGCTGGCAATCTTAAGCACCGGTGCAACGGGGTTCCCGGTCGGCGTACCCAATCCGGTCGTAAACAGTACAAGGTTGGCGCCGGAGCCCACCAAGCCTGTCGTCGACTCCACGTCATTGCCTGGGGTGCACAATAGATTAAGTCCCTTACGCGTCATGGGCTCGGTGTAATCAAGTACGTCAACCACCGGGCTATCGCCGCCCTTTTTGGCAGCCCCGGCTGACTTCATCGCATCGGTGATCAAGCCATCACGAACGTTTCCCGGCGAAGGGTTCATAGAGAAATCGGCGCCGACCGCATGGGCATGGCGCTGATAGGCCGCCATCAGCGAGCTAAACCGCTCGGCAACGTTTGGATCACTACAGCGCGCCAGCAGCTCATGCTCGACACCACACAGCTCAGGAAACTCACTCAAAATACCGCTGCCACCCAACGCCACTAAACGATCAACGACCGCGCCCACTAGCGGATTGGCAGAAAGCCCGGAAAAACCATCCGAACCGCCGCACTCAACGCCTAGCGTGAGCTCAGAAAGCGGTGCGGGCTGCCGGGTGACTTGATTGGCCTGCTTGAGGCCATCAAAAATAGCCGTTAACGCATCACGAATTAACACTTCTTCACTCTCAGAGCGCTGCTGCTCGAAATAGCTAACGGTCTTGTAACCCGCGGGATCACGCTCTGCGATAGCATTTTGTAGCATGGTGATCTGCGCTTTCTGACAGCCCAGGCTCAGTACCGTTGCCCCCGCTACGTTGGGGTGACAAATATAGCCTGCCAGCAGATGACAGAGCGCCTCGGCATCGCCGTCCGTACCGCCACAGCCCAGCTGATGAACCAGAAAGCGCACGCCATCAACGTTAGGAAATAAACGCTCATTCGAAGACGTCGTAGACTCAGCCGCACTGTCGCCATGCAATAACTGGCGCGCCATGCGCTTGTAGTCTTGAAAAGGGTCGTCACCCAGCGCGTCAGCGACACACTGGCGAAGCACCTCAATATTACGGTTTTCACAAAACACCAACGGCACTACGAGCCACACGTTGGCCGTTCCAACTCGTCCATCGGGGCGGTGATAGCCGTCGAACGTGGCCTTCTCGAATGCGCTGACCACGGGCGGCTGCCACGTAGTATGTTGACTATTCGCAGACAAATTATCCGTCGAATGCACTAGGTTTTCGGTGGTAATAGCGCCGCCTGCGGCAATAGGCTGAGTCACTTTACCCACCGTGACGCCGTACATGACAACCAAATCACCAACCGCCATATCACCCAGTACGAACTTGTGCTTATGGCGCACGGGGCCAGGGAGAGTAATCGGTGTGTCTTGATCTTCAACCACCGTGCCTGCAGGCAGGTCGGTGAGTGCCACTCGGACATTATCCAGCGCGTGGACCCGCAGGGTGAGATGGGCCGTTTGCGTAGCAATCAGGTCACTCATGAGTGCGCCTCGTCAGTATCGATGGTGATCATGGCTTTAATGACGTGATTGGCAGGATCACACCACTGCGGCATTTTGGCGGGCACATCCGTGAGCGGTGCACGATGCGTAATCATCGCATCGGCATTGATAGCGCCACTTTCCATGAGCGACACGACACAGGCAAAGTCCTCAGGCGTCGCATTGCGGCTGCCCATCAGCGTCAGTTCTTTCTTATGGAAATCAGGATCGTTAAATGAAATGTCGGCTTTGACAATACTGACCAGCACATAGCGGCCGCCATGACCGGCAAGATCGAAACCTGCTTCCATCGCGCGAGGATTACCGGTTGCATCGAAAACAACCTCTGCCAGCGCCCCGCCGTTCAATTGGCTGATGCGTTCAGCAACATCATCTTCCAAGGGATTCACAACGGCATCGGCGCCCAGCACATCGCGGCAAAAAGCTAACCGTGAGGCATTAGTGTCTACCATCAGCGTACGTGCGCCACGACCCTTAGCTACCTGCAGCACGCCCATTCCAATAGGACCAGCGCCAACGACTACGGCCAGCTCATCCACCTGCAACTGACTACGTCGTACCGCATGCGCGCCAATAGCCATACATTCCACTAGCGCTAGCTGATCAAGGCTCAACGTTTTTGAGACCACAAGGTGGCTGATTGGAACGGCTAAGTACTCGGCCATACCGCCGTCTCGATGCACGCCAATGACCTGCATGTGCTGGCAGCAGTTGGTTTTTCCCTGCAGGCAAGCGCGGCATTCACCGCAATGTAGATAAGGAATCACGTAAACATTCTTACCGACCCAATGCTGCGATTGCTCGTCCGCGGCCTCGACCACTTCCCCCGCCAGTTCGTGGCCTAGCACCCGTGGATATTCAAAATAGGGCTGGTTGCCACCGTAGGCGTGAATATCCGTACCGCAAATACCAATACGGCGAATACGAACAACCGCGTAACCAGGAGTACACGCTGGGCGGCTGGCCTGGCTTAGCTCTAGGTGATGCGGTTTTGAACAGACGAGAACTTGCATTAGTGCATTCCTTTTCGTGTAGCACTGGTCACCAAGCACAGACCATGTGCCGCACAGCCTGATAGGTACATTAACGTCATAAGTACTTGGACTTGATAGGTACGTTAAATGAATAGGTACGTTAAATTAACAGGTACATTGATCCAGTGGTCAGACCTTTAGAAGCGTACTATTTCACCAACCTGTGGTCTGACAAACTCATTGACTAAAGCGTCAGCAGCAAAGTAAGCCGCTGGCGCTGATGTTAGATCTAACTGAGCGTTCTCATCTTATGCTTGAACAACGCGCTGGAGCTGCTCACCCAGACCATCGATGCCTAAGCGCATTTGCTGCCCATCGCGAAGATAAATCGCTGGCTGCTGGCCCATACCCACGCCAGGGGGTGTTCCGGTGGAAATAACGTCACCGGGCTGTAGGCTCATGAACTGGCTCAAGTAGCTAATCAGAAAAGGCACCTGATACACCATCGTGCGGGTGTTGCCGTTCTGATAGCGGTGACCATCGACCTCAAGCCACATGTTAAGCTGATGAGGGTCAGCAACGTCATCGCGTGATACAAGCCAGGGGCCCAAGGGGCCAAACGTATCGCAGCCTTTACCTTTATCCCAGGTGCCGCTTCGCTCCAACTGATACGCGCGCTCAGAGACATCATTAACCACGCAAAAACCCGCCACATGAGACATGGCATCGGCTTCATCAATGTAGCGGCCACCCTTGCCGACAATAACGCCAAGCTCTACTTCCCAATCGGTCTTCTTAGAGCCGCGCGGAATTTCTACGTTATCGTTGGGGCCACACACCGCGCTGGTCCATTTGTTAAAAATGACCGGCTCTGGCGGTACTTCAGCACCGGTTTCCGCAGCGTGATCAGAATAGTTAAGACCAATGCAAATAAACTTACCAATGCGGCCAACGCAGGGCCCTAAGCGAGTATCCGCCGCGACTTCAGGCAATGTTGAAAGGTCCAGGTTGCGCAGCGCCTGCAGTCCTTCATCGCTGAGCACATCGCCGGCAATATCATCAACGATGGCGGAAAGGTCACGCACAGCGCCCTGGCTGTCGATAATACCCGGCTTCTCTTGGCCCGGCTGTCCAAAACGTACGAGTTTCATATTGTTATGACTCCTATAATGATCAGTTGGCCCAGCCACCATCAATTAACTGAGTGGTACCGGTAATGAACTGCGACTCATCGCAGGCCAAAAATGTCGCTAGCGCCGCCACTTCTTCAACGCGCCCTAGCCTGCCCATCGGCTGCCGCGCCTTGAACGCCTCAAGCACGTAGGCATCGCTGCGCCCTTCTTGGCGGGCCTGTTCGGCGATGCGCTGCTTCAATGAGGGTGACTCAACGGTGCCAGGACAAATCGCGTTACAGCGAATACCTTGGGTCATAAAGTCGGCGGCCACCGACTTGGTTAGCCCAATCACCGCCGCCTTGGACGTGCCATAGGCGCAGCGATTGGGAACACCTTTAATGCTAGATGCCAGTGACGCCATGTTGATAATGCTGCCGCCACCGTTGTTTAGCATACCGGGCAGGAAAGCCTGCAGGGTATGAAACATCGAGGTGACGTTCAGGTCCATGGAGCGCTGCCACGAAGCTTCGTCGCACTCCAGAATGTTGCCACCGGGAACCATGCCTGCGCAGTTAAACAATATGTCCAATGCTGGCAGCGAGCTAGCCAGTTCATGAATCGCTTGGCTGTCCGTTACGTCCAGGCGATACGCTTCAACGCCCGGCATATTTTCTAGGCTGCTAATATCGATATCTGTGGCGAATACGCGCGCGCCCTCGGCAATAAAGCGTTCAACGCTGGCACGCCCAATACCGTTCGCAGCGGCGGTGATCAGTGCAGTTTTATTCTTGAGTCTCATGCTATATCACACCTTTAATAGCGATGGCACGTCTCTGAAAATCGTGGGAACATACATAAGGCCAAATCATCTAGACATCCAATGGCCTGACCAATGAATCGAGTATGAGCGAACTTCTTTCATCCTGGCAAGCCACAAAAAGACCAAATAATGGTTTTTTAAGATGAACTTTAGTCGCTATAAACTTTAGTCTTTATACGCTGTGGCCTTTATAGTCTTTAGTATTTTTAAACTTAGCCGTTACCTCTTTTTAGCCGCTACGCCTTGTAGCCGCAAACCATCGTTAACATGGACGGGAAGCACCACGAATGCCGATTCAAGCCATCCGCTCACAGCGCCTCTATCGTCAGATTGCTGATCAGCTTCAGCAGCTTATCAGTGAAGGAGAGTTTCCTACGGGAACGCTGCTCCCGCCTGAGCGCGAGCTTGCCCTATCACTTGGCGTTAGTCGTGCCTCTGTTAGAGAGGCTTTAATTGCCCTGGAAGTAGTAGGACAAGTGGCCGTGCGTGTTGGCTATGGTGTGGTGGTACTTGAGTCTCGCTATACGCCTATCGAACCGGTGATGCGCGCAGCCGCACGCACCGAACCCTGGGCGCTGGACCCTGAGTTCGAGAGCGAAATAGAGCTCAATTTAAATGAAGAAATTCCGCCCTTTTCTCTCCTTCAGACGCGCCGCTATCTGGAGCCAGAAATTGCTGCCTTGGCAGCCCAGAATGCATCTGAAGATGATCTAAGAGCGATGCGCTTAGCGTATAAGCGCAACGTGTCCGACAACGCCAACGGTGGGCGCAACTGCGCGGGGGATCGCCTACTGCATATCCGCATTGCCGAAGCATCGGGCAACGCGGCCTATGCGCTGATGATTAAGCATCTGCTTGGGCATAAATACGGCCCCATGTTTCGCCGCCTCCAAGACTTATTTATGGAAACGGACATGCCGCAGCGCTCTCAGGACGACCACGAACGAATCGTTGAGGCCATTGAAGCACGTGACCCCGATGCGGCTCGCCATGCGATGGAAGTACATCTCGACCACGTGCTCAATGTTTTCTTTGCAGAGTAAGCCACCGCACTAGCGTGATGGCTTGATCGCTGCATACACTTTGAAGCGACAGTTATCCGCTAGGGTTTGAAAGTCTTGGAACGCACGCTGCAAGTGCTCTGGATAAGGCAAAAAGCCATTGGCGACAATCACTAAACGGCCGCCTGCGCTTAGATGCTCTGGCGCTCCGTTTATTAAGCGCTGGCTGGGTCCATAGCTAATATCACGCTCTTTGTGAAACGGTGGATTGCTGATAATCCAGTCAAACTGCTCGCCTTCCAACGCACTAAAGACATCACTGTGCAGCACACGCCCAGCCAGTCCATTAGCGGTCAACGTGCGCTTACAGGCCTCTATTGCAAAAGCGCTGACGTCGACAGCGGTCACATGATGGCCACGCTGCGCCAGCCACGCGCTTACAATGCCGTCACCACAGCCCATATCGAGCACTTTAAGCGGCTTGTTTGGCAAACAACTGTCGATACTTTCCAGCATCAGCAGCGTGCCCTCGTCCACTTTGCCATGACCAAACACGCCTGGATGGCTTTCCAACGTTACCCCGACGGCCTCAAAACGATGCCAAGCGCTACCGCTGGCGCCATCCCCACTGGCTAAGTCTAGCGCTGCAGTGCGAGTGACAAAAAGCGAGCAGCGCCGCGCATTATCGCGCTTATCGCATGGCATCCCCAGCTCAGCCAATATCTTAGGAACCCGCTTGATGCCCCCCTGATGCTCGCCCACTACTTCAATGGATGTACCGGTGGGTAGCTGCTCGCATAGCCACTTAAGCCACCAGATACCCAACTGGTGCGCTTTGGGCCAAAATAATACGACCTCTTTGCCCAACGGCTCACCGACAGCTCTTTCAAAGGGGTTGTGGGCTTGCTTGCCTTTGGCGGCCCACTCGTTCAGCACGCCCTGATTGCCACTGACCACGCCCTCTGACTGGTCAACCAACCAGCTATCCAGGGGAGGGTCGATGACCCACAGCGCGGCATAACTATCCTGCTGACGTTCTAACAACTGACACGCGGGCACTCTTGCGCTCATTCAGTGACCTCCGGTTTGCTTAATGTGTAAAGTAGATAGCGACCTAGGCGCCAATGCGGATCTTGGCGACAGTACTGTTTTTCCAACGCCAGCAGCGTTTCACGCTCAACGGGCGTCGTGGGCGGCTGGCGCAAATAATCTTGGAACACACGAATACCGGCGACGGCCTCTATTCGCAGCCCGTTCTCAGCGCTCCACTGCTCAATATCAGCGTGGGTCACGGGTGAAATGGGCGTCAATCGTTGGCGCTTGCCTTTGCCCGCTAAGCGATCGCTCAAGGCCTTTTCTAGATTGCCTTTGACCGCGTTCGAAAAACGCAGCGCGTCGCGATTGAATACCATCAAACTCAGTTGCCCGCCGGGCGCTAATAAAGTGCTCAAAGCAGCCACTGCCGCCTGCGGATCGCCCAGCCACTCCAGCACCGCATGACAGGTAATCAGCGCCCATGGCCCTGGCGCCTGATCGACTAATGACTGCAGCGGCGCCTGCACATAAGTAACGGCCTCTTCCGGTAGCGATTTCGTGTCACGATGCCAATGCTTAGCGTAATTCAGCATCTCTTCTGAAGGCTCAGACATGGTCACCGCATGCCCTCGCTTGGCAAACCACGCCGCTTGCTGGCCCAATCCCCCGCCCACATCTAGTACCTTTTGGCCGTTTAGCTGCAGCATGGTGGGTAGCAAATAGTCGAGCATGGCTAAGCGCAGCTCGCCTCGGGGCGCTTGATAGAGAGAACGGGAAAACTTATCGGCTAAACCGTCAAAATAGCGATCGCCAGCCTGCGTTAATTCATAACTACTTATAAGGTTGCTCTTCGACATATCGTTGGGGTGCATACCACGGGCGTCGCTTTAGGCATAAAGGGCCCGTAGTTTACCTTCCTTAGCCCTCAAACGCTTGCTTGTAAATCGGTTGCCCCCACGCGCTAAACCTTTTATCGTGGGAACGTTCCCATTTCGCAGTTGATCGCTATGTCTACCGCCGCTCGCCGCTCCACCCTTCTTGAAGTCGCTCGCATAGCCGGTGCGTCTAAAACCAGCGTTTCACGTTACTTTGGCGATGAGCGCGAGCGGCTGTCTCCGTCCCTACAGGCACGTATTGCCGAGGCGGCAGAGCGGCTGGGCTATCAGCCCAACCAAATGGCACGCAGTTTAAAAGGCGGCCACTCCAAGCTAATCGGTATGCTGGTAGCGGATATACGCAACCCTTTTTCTGTCGCGATTACGCACGGCGTTGAACAAGCATGCCGCCAGCATGGCTATTCGCTGTTGATGTGTAACACCGACAATGACCCCGAGCAGGAACGTCAGCACCTAGCACTGCTGGGCGCTTATCAGGTGGCAGGCTTGGTAGTTAATGCCGCTGGTAGTCCCGAGCGCCAGCTGCATCGGTTTATCAGCCAGGGAACACCTGTTGTCTTGCTCGACCGTGAAGTGAATCATGTCGATGTGGAAGTGGTGGGCCTCGATAACCAGCGAGCCATAACGCTGGCGCTCGATCATCTCGCCTCCCAAAGCTACCAAGCCGTGCTGTATGTCAGCGAAGCGCCTGAGCGGTCGAGTAGCCGACAGCAGCGATTAACCCATTTTACCCACGACGCCGCACGGCGCGAATTGACGCACGCCACGCTGCTGCTGCCAACCGCTGGCGATACCGCTGCGCTTGAGACGCTTAGCCGCTTTCTCAGCGAGCACAGTTCGCTAAGCTGCGCAGTTCTATGCGCTAACGGCAACGTGACGTTAGACGTCGCACGGCTGTTTCAAAAGCTCGGGTTACCCATGGGCGAGGTGGGGCTAATGGGCATCGATGAGCTCGACTGGTGTGCACTCGTCGCCCCCGGCATCACAACACTTGCCCAGCCCACCGATACGATCGGCAAAACTGCGGTGCACTGTTTAATGCATCACATTACGCCTACTAAAGTGGCCATGCCCAAGCAGCTCAGTTTTCCACCCAAACTGATGGCACGCGGCTCTACGCAGCACTAATATTTTTGCAGTACAAATCAATCACTGCTATCACGAATTCATCATTGCGATCACAAATGGTATCGTTCCCATATTGGGCTACTCACAACATTAAGAGATGACTTATGCCTCCTTCATTTTCCAATCATCCGGAAATCCTCACCTTTGGCGAGGCCATGACCATGTTTGTGGCGCAGTCGCCGGGCAAGCTTTCGGAAATAGAGCATTTTCAGCGTCGCATTGCAGGAGCAGACACTAATGTCGCGATCGGCTTAGCGCGACTAGGGTTTCATGTTGGCTGGTTGAGCCGGGTGGGCAGTGACAGTTTTGGTGACTTTATTCGTCAAACGCTCGAACAGGAAGGGCTCGACTGCCGCTATCTACATAACGATAGCGAGCACCCTACGGGGCTGCTTTTCAAAGAGCGTGCACTGGATGGTGCCGACCCTAGCGTTGAGTATTTTCGTCGCAACAGCGCCGCCAGCCACCTAGCCCCTCAAGACGCTAGTAATGTCGATTTCGCGGCGCTTCGCCATGTACACGCGACCGGCATTCCCCCGGCGCTGTCTACCAGTGCCCGCGAGCTTTCTTATCACATGCTCAACATGGCACGTGCGGGCGGTGCCAGCATCTCCTTTGATCCCAATTTACGCCCCAGCCTGTGGGCCAGCGAATCCGACATGCGCGAGACGCTTAATGCCCTTGCCGCCTTGTCTGACTGGGTATTACCAGGCCTTTCAGAAGGCCAGTTACTTACCGGCCAGAAGACGCCCTACGACGTAGCAGGTTACTATCTTGACCAAGGCGCCAGCGCCGTCATTATCAAGCTGGGGCCGGAAGGCAGCTATTATCGCGGCCATTTAGACGGCCAAGAAGCGAGCTTTACGGTAGACGGTTGCCAAGTAGACGAGGTTGTGGATACCGTAGGTGCCGGCGATGGCTTCGCCGTGGGTGTTGTCAGCGCCTTGTTGGACGGCCGCTCGGCACGCCAAGCGGTCATGCGCGGCAATCTGATCGGCGCCCAAGCGATTCAAGTCATTGGCGATATGGAAGGCCTGCCTAATCGCGAGCGGCTAAGCATGCTTGAAGCCGACCAGCCGGCGGCTTAACTCGACACAATTTTAATAAGGAAGTATCAGTGAAAAAACGCTTAGTGGTTCAAGGACGTCTTAACGATGCTCAGCTAGCAGAGCTTAGCGGCTTGTTTGAGGTAGACGTACTGCCTAAATCAGCCAAGCTTGATGCCCCAGAGACTCGCGCATTATTGGCAAAGGCCCATGGCATTGTGGGTTCCGGCCTGCCGATTACGGCACAGATTTTGGATGCCGCGCCCAATCTTGCCGTTATCGCGACCATCTCTGTCGGTTACGACAGCATCCCCGTTGATGAACTCACTAAGCGCGGCATTATGCTGTGTAATACGCCCGACGTACTCACCGAGACCACTGCTGATACGGGCTTTACACTTATTATGGCCACCGCACGCCGCGTGGTTGAACTAGCCCAATGGGTCAAAGATGGCCAGTGGCAGGCCGGCGTTGGCCCTGAACAGTTCGGTAGCGATGTGCACGGCAAAACGCTGGGCATGGTCGGCTTTGGACGCATTGGCCAAGCCGTCGCTCGGCGCGGTGCCTTGGGATTTGGCATGAAGGTGCTTTACGCTAAAGCCTCTGCCAAGCCTGAATTAGACCGTGAGTTGGGCGCTCAGCACCGCGAGCTTAGCGAGCTGCTGGCCGAATCCGATTTTGTCTGCGTGACGGTTCCTCTTACCGCTGAAACCGAACGTCTGATCGGCACCCAAGAGTTTGCACTGATGAAGCCATCGGGCATCTTCATCAATATCGCCCGCGGCAAAGTGGTCGATGAAAATGCGCTGATCCAGGCACTCGAAAACGGCGTGATTAAAGCAGCCGGCCTGGATGTATTTGAGCAAGAACCGCTGCCAGCGTCATCACCGCTGACCACGATGGCTAATGTCGTGGCCTTGCCTCATATTGGCTCTGCCACTCATGAAACCCGCGATGCGATGGCCCAGCGTGCGGTGGATAATATCCGCCTGGCGCTGCAGGGCGAGCGGCCCATTAGCCTGGTCAACGGAGAAACATGGCAATGAGCAGCGCGACGCCAGCAGCGGCGCCTTTCTGCCTGCTTTTTGACTGCGACGGCACGCTGGTTGACAGCGAGGTGCTGCTCGCCGATATCATGGGGACGATCCTTCCCGAGTTCGGTTTGCCGTTTTCCGCCCAGCAGTACATGGAGGAATTTCGTGGGGTGCGTTTCCAGACCATCGTTCAAACGCTGGAAAGCCGCTTTCAAGCACTCACTGACAGTGAGTTTTCGGCGCTTGAAGCAGGCATGCGCGCACGCATGGAGACACGCATGCGCTCGGAGCTTGAAGCTATTCCCGGTATGCCCGCCGCGCTGGAACAGCTAGGGGCCCACCCTAAAGCGGTGGTTTCCAATGGCCCTGAACCCAAAATCCGCTGCGCGCTAGAAAGCACCGAGCTTGGCCATCATTTTGGCGATCGCCTGTTCAGCGCTTATACCCTTAATGTGTGGAAGCCCGACCCTGAGCTTTATCGCCAGGCGGCGGCTGCCATGGGCTACGCCCCCCAGGCGTGCATCGTGATTGATGACGCAGCCGTAGGCGTAGAAGCGGGACTGAAAGCCGGTATGCACGTAGTGCATCTCAATCACTTTCCAGAAGAAGAGCGCACGCCTGAAGGCGCGGTGGGCATCCATCATGCAAGTGAATTGCCCGCCGCTATCGCGCGCTTATCTCTGCAAGCAACCGTCTAGCCGTTGACGGTGGCTCGCTCGCTAAAAGCAGGTAGCCAAGCGTTCCTTAACGTTGAGGTCGGCGTCTATCAGCAGCAGTTGGCGCCATTTATCGAACGTTAAGCAAGGATGGGAGGCACCAAAAGCGAGTATATCTCCCACCTTGATATCCGATACCCCTTCGGGCAGCTTTATAAAGGTGTGCTGATCCATAATATTCGTCACCTCCCAGCCGGCCATTGACAAAAGCTGCGCTGGATCACCGCCTTCCCGATAGCGGCGTAAGACCACCGGTAACGGGTCATAGCCAATATCGCGTTTTCCTAGCGCCACGATGGCAAGCCCCGGCTCAGGAAGCGACTGTACCTGGGCAAAAACCTCCAGCGCCGGCTCAAGTCCTTGGTGCAAATCAGGGCGGCGCTCTAGCACCGCAGACTGCGCTTCACGGTACAGCCCGTGATCGTGTACGACGTAACAACCGGGGCGCAGTACGGGGGTAAATTTCTCCTGAAGCCGGGATGTTTGAAAGGCTTCAGCAATGACGTCGTACCAGGCCGAACCCGACGCCGTCACAATCGGACTAGGCTCGGCAAAGCGCTGTTCAGCCTCAAGCTTCAGGGCAACATCTACTAAGTACTTGGCATAGGCACGAATGCCCGCCTCAGGGTTATCACCGTGAACAACGCCTTCATAGCCCTCTAAACCCGCTAATGACAGAGCCGGCTCACCGGCGATGGCTTCCGCCAACGAGAGAATTTCCTGCTGATTGCGGCAACCACAGCGCCCACCCGCTACGCCCACTTCAATGAGAACCGATAACGTCAAGCCGCGGTCGGCAAAGAAGCGCCCTAATTCGCGCACGTTGTCATGATTATCAACCACACAGTAAAACGTAGCCCCCTGCCCGATCAGGCCCGCGATAATCGCCATATTCCCCTGCCCAACTAACTGGTTGGCCATTAATAATCGCGTGGCGCCGTGAGTGAAAGCGGCACGACACTGCGGTGCGGTCGCCAGGGTTATGCCCCACGCCCCCGCCTGAAGCTGGCGACGAAACAGTGCTGGCGTCATGGTGGTCTTGCCGTGGGGCGCTAAGCGAGCACCGTGGGCCTCTGCAAACCGTTGCATCCAAGCCAGATTATGGTTAAGCGGCCCTTCATGCACTACGGCGGCGGGCAGGCTGACACCGGACAAAAGATTGGGACCCAGTTCCACGCTGCCTTTTTCCATTGCTAACGTCACTACTTCCATGCGCCCATCTCCTCGCTCTTTATCTGCACCTCATCATCATGAATGACAAAGCGCCAATGTTAGATACTTTCACACTTATTGACTTCAAGTTAGAAACTAACATACTTTTAAAGCAAGGCAACCTTCAGGAGTCCACGGTGAGCCAAGAAATAGATATTTTATCCCGTATTACGACTGACGTTAGCGCGCTTCGCGATGCGGAAAAAAAAGTGGCTGAGCTTATCTTCGCCGACATCGATTTTGTCACCGAAGCAAGTATCGGTGAGATTGCCCAGCGCGCCGGGGTTAGCGATGCAAGTGTGACTCGCTTTGCACGCGCCGTCGGCTGCACCAACGTACGTGACTTAAAAACACGCTTAAATCGAGCGTTGGCAGCAGGCCGACGCTTTATTCAAGAAGCTACCCCTGACGATAGCTCAAGCGTGGTGTATGACATTGCTATGCAGACGCTGGCGTTTAACCGAGATCTTCTCGCTCAGGCAGATATACCCGGAGCCGTTGAGCAGTTGGATAAAGCGCGGCAGATACTCGTTTTTGGCGCGGGAGGTGGCTCTAGCATTCTCTCGCAGGAGCTTCAGTTTCGCCTAGTGCGACTTGGCTATGCAGTGTGCGCCTACCCCCAAGCGCTGCTGCCTCGCATGGTGGCATCGACGCTTGAGCCGGATGACGTGGTCGTCGTGCTGTCCGCCACCGGCTACACCCCTGAAATGGTGGAATCTGCGCAAATTGCCAAGCAGTACGGCGCCACCGTTATCGCTATTACGGCGATGAACTCGCCACTCGCCAACACTGCCGACATTGTACTGCCGGTGACCTCGCGTGAAACCGACTTTATCTATCACCCTTCGGCCTCCCGTTACGCCATGCTTGCCGTCATCGATGTGCTGGCACTTGAGCTTGCTATGCGCCATCGCGAGCGCTCGCGCACTAAGCTGCGCCGGCTCAAGCTGAGCCTAGATGACCATCGCGGTGGCGATAATCGCCAGCCATTAGGAGACTAAAATGGTCTATGACCTGCTAATTCGTAATGCCAATGTGCTCGATGGCTCTGGTGCCCCATATTTTCGTGCTGATGTTGCTATTCAAGGCGAGCGCATCTGCGCCATCGGCAATATGCCCGACGCAACGGCCACCACCATTATTGATGCGCAAGAACGCTACCTGGCGCCGGGTTTTATCGACGTCCATACCCACGACGATACGAATGTCGTGCGTAGTCCAGAAATGCTGGCAAAACTAACCCAGGGAATAACCACCGTGGTTGTGGGTAACTGCGGCATCAGCGCTAGTCCCGTCACACTCACCCGTGACGTTCCCGATCCGATGAACCTATTGGGCGCTTTAGAAGACTTCCGCTATTCAAGCTTTGCAGACTATGCCAACGCGGTAGACGCCGCGATGCCCAGTATTAACGTGGCAGCATTAGTGGGACACACCAGTTTACGTAGCCAGGTCATGGACAGTTTCTCGCGACCTGCCAGCGAAGACGAGATCCATTCGATGGCTTCACGCCTGCGTCAAGCGCTTGATGAGGGCGCGCTTGGGCTAAGTTCAGGACTTGCTTATCGTAATGCGATCCACGCGCCGAGCGCAGAGATGGCCCCGCTGGTAGCGGTCGTCGGGGAATCGGGTGGCGTTTACACCACTCACCTTCGCGATGAGTTTGCCGGCTTGCTGGATGCGATGGACGAGGCCTTTAGCACTGCTCGAAATGGCAAAGTGCCACTAGTGATCTCACATCTAAAATGCGCCGGCGCAGGCAACTGGGGCGGTGCTGGGAAAGCACTTAATCAACTTGAAATCGCCGCACAGCATCAACATGTTCACTGTGACTGCTACCCCTACACGGCGGGTTCTTCTACTCTCGACCTGGGCCAAGTGACCGATGAAATTGAGATTACGATTACCTGGTCACACCCCTACCCAGAACAGGCGCGGCGCCCGCTGAAAGACATCGCTGCCGAATGGAACTTGCCATTACTGGACGCTGCCAAGCAGCTGCAGCCGGCAGGGGCGGTTTACCACAACATGAGTGAGGCGGATATGCAGCAAGTGCTCGCGCATCCGCTCTCCATGGTGGGCTCCGATGGCCTACCCAACGACCCGCACCCCCATCCACGGCTATGGGGCGCCTTCCCGCGGGTTCTTGCCCACTACAGCCGTGATTTAAACCTAATGCCACTGGCAGAAGCGGTGCGCAAGATGACCAGTCTTTCAGCGGCCAACTTTGGCTTAACGGATCGCGGCACTGTACGCATCGGCGCCTACGCCGATCTCACTCTCTTTGATCTCGACGCATTAGAAGATACCGCCAATTACGAAACCCCCATCGCGGCTGCCAAAGGCATCGATATGGTCGTGGTCAATGGCAGGATCGCCTATTACCAGGGCGCCATTACCGACCAGCGCCATGGGCGAATGTTACGTCGCACTGAGCGTATTCCTCAAAACAATTTCATCGTTCAACCCAACCAGGAGCAAACACCATGAGCATTACTCGATACGGCACTGAAGGCGGCGTAGGCACCGGCGGGCAAAAGCTACCCTTTGCACGCGCAGTAGAAGCAGGCGGTTGGCTATATGTATCAGGCCAAACGCCCATGACTGACGGTGAAGTCGTTGAAGGCAGCATCGTTGAGCAGACCCGCCTCGCGTTCGATAACTGTATAGCCATCATGAAAGAGGCCGGATATGACGTCGAAGATGTCGTTCATGTCACCACCGTGCTAACGGATGCACGCTATTTTAGCTCTTTCAATAAAGTCTTTAAGGAGATATTTGGCGATAACCCGCCGGCGCGCATCTGTAGCGTTCAGGACTTAGTGGTGGACTGTAAAGTGGAAGTAGACGTGAAGTGTTACCGCGCTGATCGCGCCTAAACGTCTTAAAGAAAAGTCATAAAAAAACGCCGCCCCCCCGGCAAGGGTGCGGCGCCAGATTACCGCGTGATTAGGATAAAAAGCCTCGCGATAGTCGCCTCCATTGCCTACTTGCGGCCGCGGCAACGGCCAGATAAACAACGATAAGAGGTTACCATGAACAGTCAAATATTCCTCACCACCTTTGTGCTCTACATTGTCGCGATGGTGGTATTTGGATGGTGGGTTTCAAGACACAAACGCGGCAGTGGCGACGACTTTTTACTTGGCGGGCGCAGCGTTCCTCTGTTTCTGACGGTGGGCACGACGGTGGCCACTATGGTGGGTACCGGTTCCAGTATGGGCGCCGTCGGTTTCGGCTACGCCAATGGGTGGGCCGGCGCGCTATATGGGCTCGGCGGCGCTGTGGGCATCCTATTGCTTGCCGCTTGTTTTGCACCGGTTCGTAAGTTTCGGTTTATGACCATGAGTGAAGAATTGGCCTACTACGTTGGCGCTAACCGTCTAGTACGCAACGTCGTTGCCCTGCTGATCTATATCGCCTGCATCGGCTGGCTGGGCGCGCATATTCTGGGGGGCGGTCTGTATCTTTCCTGGATGGCAGGGATTGATCTAACCACTGCCCGCATTCTCGTCGCTTTAGGCTTCGGCATTTATTGCGTGGTGGGAGGCTATTTTGCGGTTATCTGGACCGATACCATTCAAGCCGTTGTGCTCTTCGCGGGCTTCATTTTAATGGCGGTGCTTGCCTTGGTCGAAGTCGGCGGTTTCTCAGGGTTAACGGCAGGCATGGAGGTTGGCGCCACAAGTTTTCTAGGCATTGATAAAATAGGCGCACTCCCCGCCCTTTCGTTAGCGGCCGTTATTGCTATTGGCGTGTTGGCAACACCGTCTTTCCGCCAGCGCATTTATTCTGGCAAGTCAGTGAAGTCAGTCCGTCGCTCGTTCTTGATTACCGGGGTGCTCTACCTAGGCTTTTCTATTATCCCCGCGATCATTGGCATGGCCACCCACGCCCTTAATCCTGGGCTTGATAATAGTAACTACGCGTTCCCCTTTCTAGCGACTGAAATCATGCCGCTCGGGCTAGGGTTATTGTTATTAGTCGCCGGCCTTTCTGCGACCATGTCGAGCGCAAGCTCAGACGCCCTTGCCGGTGTTTCCACGCTGATTCGTGATTTATATGTGCTCGTCACGGGACGCACACCTTCAGCACGCAACGTCGTGCGGTTTTCGCGTATTGCGCTCGTCGCCACTATTGGCCTGGCGCTACTTTTTGCGCTTGCCTCAGACAATGTAATCACCTACATCACCCGCATGATCTCAACGATCTTGTCAGGCCTGTTTGTGACAGCCATGCTGGGTCGTTTCTGGCCGCGCTATAACTGGCAAGGCGCGATCGCCACGCTAATTTTCGCGTCAGCAACATCGCTAATCATTATCGCTAACAGCGAATGGACGGCTTTCTGGGGTAATCCGAGCATCCCCGCAGTGCTAGCTGCCTTGGCCGCTGGGGTGATCGTTACTCTCATCACACCCGCCTCACGCGTTACTTCAGAGCAGGCGCTGGCGATTCTAGACCAAGAGCGCCAGCGTATGGAGCAAGTGCCTGAGCCAACCCTGACGAATACGGAAACATCCGCGAATAGTTAGCGGCTAGCCGAGTAAAAAAGCCCCGCTGATGACAAACATCAGCGGGGCTTTTTGCATTGCACGTTAAGCGACTAACTTGGGGCTAACTGCCTTACGGCAAGCTCTACACCGCGAAGCTCGGCCAGGCCGCGCATGCGCCCGTAAAGCGGGTAACCAGGTGCCGTATTACGCTGCTGATCATCCAGAATGTGATGGCCGTGATCGGGGCGGAGCGGCAAACGCGCGCCACCCTCTTTTTCACGGCGGCACTCCTCTTCCACCAATGCCTTTATGACGCCGACCATATCCACATCGCCAATAAGATGCGGCGCCTCGTGAAACGAGCGGGCATCTTCTTCGCGCTGCGTGGCGCGAAGGTGGATAAAGTGAATATGCGGGGCAAAGTGACACGTCATGGCAATCAAATCATTGTCTTCACGAACGCCGTAAGAGCCCGTGCACAGCGTCAAACCATTGGCCGAGCTTGGCATGCGATCAACGATCCACTGGGCATCGTCACGAGTTGAGACAACCCGAGGTAGCCCCAGCAGCGGCCGAGGCGGATCATCTGGATGAATCGCCATACGAATGCCCACTTCTTCAGCCACAGGGATTATGGCCTCCAGAAAATAGCCTAGATTATCCCGCAGTCGCGTCGCATCAATCTCAGCGTACTCGGCCAGCACGCCCCGAAACTGCTCCAGCGTATAGTGCTCTTCGGCACCGGGCAGCCCTGCAATCAATGTATTGACGAGTTTGTCGCGGCCACCGCGATCCAATCCTTCAAGATAGCGGCTCGCCTGAGCCTTATCTTCATCACTGTACTCTGCTTCGGCCCCTGGGCGCTGAAGCAGATACAGGTCAAACGCTGCAAAGGCCACCTGATCAAAGCGCAACGCCAGCGCGCCATCCGGCAATGCATAGGTAAGGTCCGTACGTGTCCAGTCGAGCACCGGCATAAAGTTGTAGCAAACTGTATCGATTCCGCAGGCCGCCAGGTTGCGCAGCGTTTGGCAATACGTTGCTATCAGCGCATCGCGCTCGGGCAGGCCTTTTTTGATCGCTTCATTCACCGGCACGCTTTCAACCACCGACCAGCGCAGCCCGGCGGCTTCAATCATAGCCTTACGCGCTTGAATGGCAGCGACCGACCACACCTGATCGTTGGGTATCTCATGTAGTGCCGTGACAATGCCGGTCGCACCTGTTTGGCGCACTTCCTCAAGCCTGATTGCATCATTAGGGCCAAACCAGCGCCACGTATGCTCCATCACTTTCTCCCTATTGTTCACTGTTTAGCGCGGCTAACGCCCCGTTCAGCCCGTCTTGTTTCAGTACGCGATATGCTGACACCACCGCATCCACAAATGGCTGATTCGCGGCAAGCTCTGCAGGCACTATTTCATCGATTGCCAAAAATGCGCCAACAAGCGCATCCGGGAGATCACCGTGAATGTGATGCAGCTCAGCAAAACGTTTAGCCATCGGGTCATCGACAGAATACGCCTGCTCGTTTAAATCATAGCCCGCGGCATAGTGGATCCATGCCGCCACTCCCAACGCCACACACGGTGAAGCCTGCCCCGCATTAGCACGAGTCAAGGTACCGGTTAGCCAGCGCTGAGGCAGCTTTTGACTGCCATCCATAGCAATTTGTTGTAGGCGATGACGCAGGCTGTCGTTGGTAAATCTTGCCAGCAGCGAATCCGCATAGACGACAAGGTCAGCCCCTTCCGGCATATCGAGCGTAGGGGCTGCTTCTTCAAGCATATAGCGGCGCAACAGTGCACGCAGCGCTGGCTGGCCTACACCCTCAACCACCGTTTCGATACCGGCTAATGCGCCAAGGTAAGCCAGCAGTGAGTGGCTACCGTTCAACATGCGCAGCTTCATGGTTTCAAACGGCGCGACGTCACGCACCATCTCAACCCCTTCGGTTTCCCAGCGGGGCCGACCTGAGGGGAAGTTATCCTCTACGACCCACTGCGAAAATGCCTCGCCCACGACGGCGTTAGGATCGTTAACATCTAATGCCACAAGGCGCTCGAAATCTGCGTCGGTCATGGCGGGCACAATACGGTCAACCATGCTGCTGGGAAACGCGACTCGCTGATCAATCCAGCGAGCCAGCTCAGTGCTACGCTGTTCGGCAAGCCGCAAAACGGCCATTCGCGTACGCTGGCCGTTATGGGGCATGTTGTCACAAGAAAGCACCGTGAACGGCTCAGTGCCCGCGCTATAGCGTCGTGCCAACGCTTCCACCAACAGCCCTGGCGCCGTGCGGGGCTGCTGAGGCGAGGTAATGTCGCCCGCCACCATCGGGTCATCAATACGCAGCTCGCCGGTAGCCGGATTAAGGAAGTAGCCTTTTTCCGTGACGGTTAACGTCACAATACGGGTCGTCGGCGCCGCTAGCCGAGTAAGCAGCGCTTCTCGATCGCGCCCCCTGTTACCTGCGGCATCGCGGCCAGAAAATAGCGTTTCTTCGATAACCCCAATTTCGCGTAGCGTTAGCGTTCGTGCATCAGCATATTCAGCCACATGGTAGCGATAATCGGCCTCGCGCAAGCTATCAACTAACGCAATACTTGAGCGTAAATTTGCGCTGCATAGCCCCCATTCACCGTCCCCGCTGCGCTGTCGATAGCGCTCAAGATAAACCGCCTGATGGGCACGATGAAAAGCGCCTAAACCTAGATGCACAATCCCAATCTGGCCCGTTTTAGGCATCGCGTCTATGCGCTGTATCGCCATTGTCAATTACTCCCCCATCAACAGATTAGGCAGCCAAAGCGAAATAGCAGGCACGTAGGTCACGAGAAACAGCACCGCTAAATTGCACAACAGAAACGGTACGATCGCTCTGGCGACTGTTAGCATCGGCAGCTTGCCAATCCCGGCGACGACAAACAGGCAGACGCCCACCGGCGGCGTTGTTAACCCAATCATCAGGTTCATAACGGCGATCACCGCAAAGTGCACCGGATCGACGCCAACACCCGCCGCCACGCCGACCAGCGCAGGGAACAGAATGATCAATGCTGCGATGGTTTCCATAAAGGCACCCACAAACAGCAAAATTAAATTCAAGATCAAAAGTACAATCAGTGGATTATCGCTGATGGATAGAATCAGGCTCGCAATCATCTGAGGAATCTGCTCGCTGGTCAGTATCCAGCCAAACAGATTTGCCAACCCCACCATTAGCAGCAGCGCCGACGAGGTTAAAACGGTGTCGGCTAAGATCGCGGGAAGTTTTCTCCACGTCAGCCCTTTATAAACGTACATCCCTACTACTAGCGCATAAAGGCAGGCGACAATCGATGCTTCGGTCGGCGTGAAAAAACCGCCGATAATGCCGTAAAGAATAATCACGGTCATCAAGAGTGCCCAGAACGCCGTTTTGGCTTCTTTAAGCAGCTGCATTACCGGTACGCGCTTCTCTTTTGGATAGCCGCGACGCACGGCCAGAATGTAAACCGTGATCATCATGGCAAGCCCCATCAGCAGGCCTGGAATGGCACCTGCGAGGAACATGCGACCCACTGAAATGCCACTCAGAGAACCCGCAATAATCATTGGTACGCTGGGGGGAATAATCGGCCCTACGGTAGACGATGCAGCAGTAACCGCCGCCGCAAACGGTTTGTCATAGCCTGAGCGCGCCATGCCGGGAATCATTACCGCGCCAATGCTCGCTGAGTCCGCGACAGCCGTGCCGGAAATACCGCCAAAAATCATTGACCCGCCTACATTGGCAAGCCCCAAACCACCACGAATATGGCCTAGTAACGCATTCGCAAAGCGTACAATATGCTCAGTGATATTGCCTACATTCATCAAATTGCCTGCCAGCACAAAGCCGGGAATACACAGCAATACAAAGGTGTCGATGCCTGCATACATACGTTGCGGCACAATCGTTAACGAAATACCTTCCAGCAGTAGATAAGACAGCGATGCGATACCAAGCGCAAACGCGATAGGCATTCCCACCACCAGTAAGACTAAAAAGACGCTAAAGAGAATAATAACTTCCATGCTTACAACTCCTGATCAAGCGAGGCTGAGGAGCGACACATTGCGATAATGCCCTCAAGGCATCCTAGCAAGCTGTAAACCAGGAGCAGCGCAAAGGTGACTACCGTTGAGAAAAAGATATACAGCATAGGCACACGCAGCGTTGGCGAGGTCTGCCATGCGCCGTTTTGTGCATACTGCCAAGCGTACGGCAGTACTAGAAAAGCAAATAAACCCACCATTAAGTAAATCAGCGCCTGAAACCCAGCCTTGGCGCGTGGGCCCAACATGTGATGAAAAAGCTCAACGCTGATGTTTCGATGCTGACGCAGTACAACGCCTGCCGATAAGGCCACCATGTAAATAAACAGGTATCGCGAGAGCTCTTCGGTCCAGGCCATGGAAAACGGTAAAAACAGTCGTGAACAAACTTGCAGCAGCACCGTGGCAGCAATGGCAATTAATGCCATGACCGACAGGGTCAGAAAACAGGTATCCACCCAGCCAATCATGCGCCCAATGGGGCCTTGGATCTTTGGCACCGACGACATCGAATCCAGACTATCTAACGCTTCCTGTTCAAGCGCTTTTTGATCCGAGCTCATAAACGTATCCTCATGGGCAAGCTGTTCTTGCAGATGGCCGATGGGCTGGCACGAAACCAGCCCATCGGCGTTACCAACTCACTACAAATTCATTTCCAACGGCCTTACAGGTCTTGGATAGCGTCGAAGAGTTCGCGCTGCTCTTCGGTTAACGCCTCAAGGACCGCTGGGCGCGCTTTTTCGGCGAACGCATCAAGGTCGACTTCCACAAATTCCATACCGCGTTCCTGCAGGGCCTGTTCCAGACGAGCCTGGTCTTCGATGAACAGTTCAGATTCATACGTCTGCATGGTTTGCGCCGCATCGCGCACTACCTGCTGAAGCTCGTCAGGCATGTCTTCAAGCTGATTACGTCCGATTACGACGTAGATCCAGCTACGCACGTGCCTAGTCATGTTGACGTAGTCCTGCACCTCATTGAAGCTGGCACTTTCGATCAGGCTAAGTGGGTTTTCCTGACCTTCCAGCGTGTTTTGCTGAAGTGCGGTAAACACTTCGCTAAACGCCATGGGGGTAGGACGAGCGCCCATTGCCTGCCAGGTATCAACGAACAGCGGCACGTTAGGAACACGCAGCCGCAGGCCATCCAGTTCATCCGGCGTGCGGATAGGACGGTTAGACGTCAACTCACGCGGGCCGCGCTCAAACCACGCCAGCGGAACCAGGTTTGTCCGCTCAGTGATCTGCTCTTCAATCTGAGCACCTACATCGCCGTTAATGGCGGCCTGCATATGTTCAGAGTCCCTGAATGCGTAAGGAACGGCCATCATGGCGGCCTTAGGCGCCCAGTTTTGCAGGCTCTCGCCGGTAATCGTCATATCCGCTGTTCCCAGCTGGATACTGTTAATCACATCCAGTTCACCCCCCAGCTGTTCACTGGGATAAAGACGAACTTCGATACGGCCGTCGGAATTGGCCTCGACCTCTTCCTTAAACTTCTCCGCCGCCTGGTGCCAAATATTTTGCTCGTTGGCTAAGTGACCAAAACGCAGCGTGTAGTCTGCCGCTAATGCCGCTTGGCTACTCAGCAGCACCGTTCCAAGTACCGCCGTTGTTAATAGTTGTTTAATCATTTTCTACTCCTGCACATTTGCATTGTTTATTGTTAGTCGAGCGTGGTTGAACGTGAGCTGGCATGCGCCGCTAGGCACTAATTTGAATAAGTACCTTTCGGGCCTCTTCAGGACGATGGTCAAGCATGTCGATGGCGCTAGGCATGTCGCTGAGCGGTAATCGATGGCTTACCAGCGCCAATGGATCGAGGTGGCCACTGGCCATTAGCCCAAGCACTTCTGGAAACTTACGGTTATTAAGCCGCGACCCGACTAGGGTCAGCTCTTTCTTAATAACCTCTAGTTGAACAAGGTCGCTGGGCTGAACGCTAAAGCCGAGCAGGCCAATACGCCCGGCAGCTGATGCTAGGCGCAGCATTTGAGGTAAAAGCGCGGGAACACAGGCCGCATCGGCAATTAGCGGCACGCCCTCGCCTTGCGTCAAGGCGAGCACTTCTTTTTCAACATCGTGTTCACGGCTATTAAACACGTGCGTGGCACCCAGCTCTTTAGCCGCCGCCAAGCGCTCGTTAATCACGTCCGTGACAATGACGTCTTTAATACCCTTCGCTAAGGCCATTTGTAGAATCGTCATACCAATAACGCCCGCCCCAAGAATCATCAGGCGATCGCCAGGGTGCGGTTGCATGCGATCAAGCACGTTGGCCGCGATGGTGTAAGGCTCAACCAAAGCAGCGGCATCGAGCCCAATGTGGTCAGGCAGGCGGTGCACGTTAGCCGCGGGAACGGCCACCAACTCTTCAAAGCCGCCATCACGATGCACACCGATGACTTCCAGTGAACTACACACATTAGGGCGGCCAATTCTGCAGGGATAACACTCACCACAGCTGATCACGGGATCAACGCATACGCGATCCCCCACAGCCACATCCTCGACGTCATCGCCTAGGGATTCGACGACGCCGGCAAACTCATGGCCGGTAATACGCGGAAAGCGGACGAAGGCATTATCGCCATGGATGATGTGCATGTCAGAACCGCAGATACCGGCAAACGCCACTCGCACCAGGACTTCTCCCGCGTTCGCCGTGGGCGTATCAATATCGGCAACCTGATAGTCGTGTGGCGCCTTAACTTGAAATGCCTTCATTCACCGAACCTCCTTACCCGTTCTTTAAGTTACCTATTCCACGAATCTACCAATGCCATAGAGTGCCGTCTTCCAGCCGGTTAACCGGCAGGCTCGCGCGCTTATAGGGGTATTGTTTGGCTAACTGTTCGTCAATATCGACGCCATGGCCTGGCGTTTCACCCACGATAAAGTGACCGTCTTCGAACCGGTAATCGTGTGGAAATACCTGATCAGTGGCGGTGGTGTGAGGCATATATTCCTGGATACCAAAGTTGGGCACCCAGGTATCAAAATGAATCGCCGCGCCCAGGCATACCGGCGAAAGATCCGTTGGCCCGTGAAAACCGGTACGCACGTGATAAAGACCCGCCAGATCAGCGATGCGACGCACGTGAGTAATGCCGCCCGCATGAGTGAGTGTGGCGCGAATATAGTCAATCCATTGATTTTCAATCAGTGCTTTAGCGTCATAAATACTGTTAAACACCTCGCCTACCGCCAGCGGCGTGGTGGTGTGCTGACGGATAAGCCCAAAGGCTTCCTGATTTTCAGCCGGTACGCAGTCTTCAAGCCAAAACAAATGATAAGGCTCTACTTCTTTACCTAGCCGCGCGGCCTCAATCGGTGTCAGGCGATGGTGCACATCATGAAGGACGTGCAAATCTTCACCAAAACGCTCGCGCACGGCGGCAAACAGCTTAGGCACATGGTTTAGATATTTGCTGGTGCTCCACACGTGCTCTGCGGGCAAATCGGCATCAGCGGGCTCGTAAGGCTCGCCATCTTTTTTAGCGACGCCATAGATGCTGGCAATACCGGGCACGCCAGCCTGGACGCGCACCGCTTTATAGCCTTCACCCACATGACGAGCGACTTCTTCCAGGCATGCTTCAATATCGCGCCCCGTCGCGTGGCCATACACCATGATGCGATCACGGCTTTTGCCACCCAGCAGTTGATACAACGGCATGCCTGCAAGCTTGGATTTAATGTCCCAAAGTGCCATGTCCACGGCGGCAATCGCACTCATCGTGACGGGACCACGGCGCCAGTAAGCACCGCGATAAAGATAGTGCCAGATATCTTCAATGCGCTGAGGATCACGCCCAATCAAAGCAGGAATGACATGCTCATCAAGATACGCAACAACGGCCATTTCCCGACCGTTCAAGGTGGCATCACCAATGCCGTAAGTACCTTGATCCGTTACTATTTTCAAGGTGACGAAGTTACGTCCCGGCGAGGTCACAATGGTGTAAGCATGCTCGATCTTCATTGGATCGCCTCCTGCATCAGGGCTGGGGTGGTTGTGCGTCGAACGCTTCTCGACCTTCAAACATGGCGGGGAAACGGCGTACTAAATCAGGCATAGACACGAGTATTTCGCGTAAATGAAGGCACATTGCCTGTTCTGCTTGCTCGACATTACGCGCTTCAATAGCCGCAACGATGTTGGTATGTTGATCCACCAGCCGTTCCAGCGGCGTGCTGTGCGGCACACTCAAGTAGCGTACGCGGTCAAGCTGCGCCTTAACTTCTTCGATGACCTTCCAGGCAGTCTGCTGTTTTACACCCAGTGAAAGCGTGCGATGAAAGGCTTCATCCAGCCGATAAAAACGGTCGTGATCATGTGGTTCCACACAGCGACGTTGCCGCGCCAACAAATCATGCAGCTCCGTTAAAATGGCTGTTTCAATGCCTTTTTCCGCCGCCAGCTTCACGACTGCCACTTCAACCGACTCGCGAACAAAGCGCGCTTCTAACACCGCTCTCTGCGATATCTTGACCACGTAGGTGCCGCGTTGAGGCTTCACTTCCACCAAGCCAGCCTCAGATAGCCGTATAAATGCTTCCCGCACTGGCTGGCGGCTGACAGAGAACGTGTCAGCGATTTCTTTTTCCGACAGCGCTTGGCCAGGGGCCAGCACCATTTGAATGATCGACTGCCTTAATACTTGAAATAGCCGCTGGCGAACTGAATCGCTGTCACGGGTTTCCTGCCATAGCGTCTGTAATGTCGTCTGCATAAAACCTGAATCCGGATATGGAAGCTTGCCACCCGTGGCGGCACTCTCTGATATGACTAGTATGGTAGTATGGAGGGGATAGAGAAAGCCTTCAGCGCTTATACTTTAGTCGCTCGGCACGAGCGTAGCGGTCTGGATTTTTCTCACCAAGCTGCACTTTATGTATATTGGATGACGCTTTTTGACAACTCTTTGCTGTGTATCGCGACACACTGGTAAGCGAATAAACTGCTTATTAGAGAGCACGCTATGAATCGCAATGTCATCCTCACCTGCGCCGTCACTGGCGCGGGTGATACCACCGCTAAAAACCCCAATGTGCCTGTCACCCCCAAAGCCATCGCGGCATCCTGCATCGAAGCAGCCCGTGCCGGCGCCAGCATCGCGCATATCCACGTTCGCGACCCGCAAACCGGCGGCATTAGCCACTCTACAGAGCAGTTTCGTGAAGTGATGGAGCGCGTCCGCGAGGCCGATGTGGATATCGTTATGAACATCACAGCGGGCGGTGGCGGCGACTGGATACCGGATGCGCAAGACCCCACTCGCGGTGGCCCGGGCACTGATATTCAAACGCCCGCCGAACGTCACGCACCGGTGGGCGAGCTACTCCCGGAGCTTTGTACCCTAGACTGCGGCAGTCTCAACTTTGGCGACATGGTGTACGTAAACCCTGCCGATTGGCTGCGTGAACATGCTCGTCTCGTTCAAGCCGCTGGCGTTAAGCCGGAACTCGAATGCTTTGACCTAGGCCATGTCTGGTTTGCCCGCCAGCTTCAGCAAGAAGGCTTGATCGACGGCGATCCGCTTTACCAGCTCTGCTTGGGCATTCCTTGGGGCGCCGAAGCGGACACCGAAACCATGTTAACGATGCGCAACAAACTTCCGGAAAATGCTAACTGGGCAGCCTTTGGCATAGGCCGCCATCAAATGCCGATGGTTGCCCAAGCGGTGCTGCTGGGAGGCCACGCACGGGTTGGCTTGGAAGATAACCTGTTTTTGGAAAAAGGCGTGCTGGCCAATAACGGCCAACTGGTCGAGAAAGCCACGACCATTATTGAGAATCTTGGCGCCCGGGTGATGACACCTGCTGAAACCCGCGCTCATCTTAAATTACGTGACCCAGCCGGAGGTGGCCTATGAGTCGCTTAGCCATTATCGGTACCGGCGTGATTGGCAACGGCTGGATTGCCCGCGCCCTCGCCCAGGGTTGGAATGTGGTTGCCTTTGATCCTGATCCGAACGCGCCAGCGCGCACCCAAGCGTTTATCGACAACGCCTGGCCCTCGCTAACACAGCTTGGCCTGGCACCCAACGCCAGCCCGGAGCGACTGACGTTTGCAGCGACGATTGAAGAAGCGGTTAACGGCGCGGATCTGATTCAGGAAAACGTTCCTGAGCGACTAGAGCTTAAGCAAGAGATTCTGGCCGCCATTGACGCCGCCGCAGCAGCCGACGTCATCATTGGCTCGTCCACCTCGGGCTTCAAACCTACCGACCTGCAGCAAAACTGCCAGCAAGCGCCGGGGCGTGTCATCGTCGCCCACCCCTTCAACCCGGTATATTTATTGCCGCTGGTTGAGCTTGTGGGCGGTGAAGCCACTCAACCCGCACAAATTGCCACTGCTCAAGGGCTTTATCAGGCGCTAGCGATGCGCCCGTTAGTGGTTCGCCGTGAAATTGAGGGCCATATCGCCGACAGATTGATGGAGGCGCTATGGCGGGAAGCCCTGCACTTGGTCAACGATGGTGTAGCGACCACCGAAGAGATCGATGCGGCCGTGGTTTATGGCTGTGGGCTGCGCTGGCCGTTAATGGGCACGTTTTTAACCTTCCACTTAGCGGGCGGCGAGCCAGGCATGCGCCATATGCTGGAGCAGTTTGGCCCCGCGCTAAAACTCCCCTGGACCAAACTGGAGGCTCCAGAACTCACCGATGAGCTAATCGACAAAGTGGTCGAGGGCTGTGAGCATCAAGCCGCCGATCGCTCAGTAGCCACGCTGGACCGGCGTCGGGATGACTTTTTAGTCGAGCTATTGGAGGTAGTGCAAAAATACTGGCCGGAAGCCGAAGGACTAAAGGGACGCATTTAATGATCATCCATGAAACCCAGGTCGCCCCCGAGTGGGTCGACTACAACGGGCACATGAACGACGCGGAGTACGCCCGCGTTTTTTCCCAAGCCTGCGAATCGCTGATAGATCACATCGGCTTAGATGAAGCGGGCCGTAAGCACTTTGGCTACACGATTTATACCCTGGAAACCCACCTGTGCTATCGCCGCGAAGCGCAGCAAGGCCAACCGCTCAATATTGACCTAACGCTGCTTGATAGCGATGCAAAACGCCTGCACGTGTTTTTCGCCATGTTCGACGATGAAGGCAACCTATTAGCGACCAGCGAACAAATGCTGATGGGCATGGCACAGGACTCTGGGCGACCAAGCCCGTTTCCAGACGCGGTCGCGCAGCGTGTAGCAGCACTGCCACGGGCAAGCAGCGATGCCTGGCCGGAACTTGCTGGCCGCACCATTGGCATTCGACGCTAAGGGTTACGACGCTAGACGCTAATAGGGGGCTGGAAAGATGAACGTTGAGGACTTTATTCAGCGCTTTAGCGCAGGGCTAGCCGCGATGAATGAGCTGTCCTTGCCGCAAGCGCGCAGCGCCTACAATACGCTTTGCCGCACGTTCGCTCCAGCTGACCCGCCGGGAATGAGAATTGAAAATACCGTCTTGAGCGGCGTTAGCGTGCGTCGCTTTATTCCCCAGCAGCCAACACCGGGCTGTGTGCTGTTTATCCATGGCGGCGGATTTACCATCGGCTCAGTGGAGAGCCATCACGGCCCCGCCGCTAGCCTGGCTCAAGCGCTCGGGCGTGAAGTGGTCAGCGTCAACTACCGGCTGGCGCCAGAGGTAGATTACGCGATTATGTTGGTAGACTGCCAAACGATACTAACGGCCTCTCAACCTATTGCGTTAGTGGGTGACAGCGCTGGCGGGCGGTTAGCCATCGACCTTGCACATTCACTTATCGAGGCGCCGCCGTTAGGGTTGATTTACCCGCCGGTTGGCGAACTATTGCTGGAATATCTCGGTGAAGATGCACCGCTGCTGTCACGTAGTGACGTACTCGGCATTCGAAAATACTGCCCAGAGTTCAATGCACATCCGTGTGATCGCCGCCCTCCTAGCACGTGTATTGAAGTATTGACGGTAGCGCACGACCCGCTAACGCTGCCAATGGAAGCTGCCGTTACTGGCTGGCGTAAAGCGGGGGCTTCGGTCGGCTATCGATGTGCACCGCAAATGGTGCACGCCGCTCTTCACGCCCAATCCCAACTGCCCGCAATGGGTGCGGCATGGCAGGACTTTTGCCTTAAACTAAAACAGCGCCTTAATGAATAAGGCGCTGTTTTAAGAGCAATCGTTTTAAGAACAACCGTTTTAAGACCAAGCGTTTTAAGAACGACCGATACGTTAAGAGCCGAACTGCGCACGCACCTGATCAATGGCGGGTTCGCCATCGCGGGCTTTAACGCCGTCTAGCCATTGGGCTACAGTGTCCAAGTTGTTACTAATCCACTCCTGCGCGACATCATCCGCCGCACGCTCTTCATAGCTATACTCGTGCACCCAGTCATTCTGGTCTTCAATATCGATCACGTATTGTGACAAAAAGCGGTGAACCTCGGGGGCTTCCTCAGCCAGGCTGGCCGGTGTGACCGTCCACACAGTGCTTTCAATGGAGGCCACGCCTGCATCATCGCTATCGGCTAAATACGCCAAATCGAAGCTCACGTTCATCCAGTGAGGCTCCCAGCCGACAAACGTTACCCACTCTTCATCAGCTATTTTTTGTCCAGCCTGGGCCAGCATGGCCGAGGTTGAGCTTTCACTCAGCTGCCAATCCCCCAGGCCTGCAATATCGTTATCAATGGCGTTAAGGATCGCCTCGTTAATGCCAGTGCCCGCTTCAATGCCTTGGATTTCTCCACCGAATTGATCACGATGTTCGGCCAACTCAGCCACGGTGGTCACCCCCGCATCATAAACATACTGCGGCACGACGAGCCCTGAATTGGCGCCTTTGATGTTGGAAACTACTTTGTCTACTTTTCCGTCAGCCACCAGGGGCTCGATCATGTCAGTCTGGACGGGATACCAGCCGCCTAAATAGATATCCAGGTCGTTACGCGATAACCCGCCCAGAATAATGCTCACAGCTAAATCTTGCTGGCGCGTTTTATACCCCATTGTCTCGAGTAGTTGAGCAGCCACTTCCGATTTCACGGTAACGCCCGGCCACGGCGGCACGCCAAAACGCAGTTCATCAAGCTCCGCCATCACTGGGGCGGCTGCGAACGCAGAAAGTAAAAAACCGGCTGTAAGCGACAACGACTTGGTAGTATCAGACATGAGGCTAAACCTTTTATTAACTGGATTACGTTATTCATTGGATTCAACCAGTATGCGCTGCTACCACCAGCTCACTAAGCATAAAGCGACGTTTACTAACCACAAGACGCCACCTATTGTTTAAAGAGCTGTTCTACGACGGCTGGAAATCACCGGTGCGAACGGCTCTTGGTGAGTAGCCGTAATGGGCACGAAACGTACGCGCAAAGCTGGACGACGAACTAAACCCACAGGCCAGCCCCACCGCCAGCACCGCTAAGTCGGTCTCGACCAGCAGCCGCCTGGCGCGTTTAACGCGTAGCTGCAAGTACCACTGGCGAGGCGTCATGCTTAGCTCTTGCTCAAACAGGCGCTGTAACTGGCGAACCGACACCTCAACGCGGCTTGCCACTTCTTCCAGGCTGAGCGGCTCTTCAATGTTTTGCTCCATTAGCGCTACCGCCTCTACCACGTGCCGATTATGAGTGCTTAGCCGCTTCACCAACGCCGTGCGCTGCTGGTCGCTGCGCGTTCGAATACGGTCGTGAATTAGCTGCTCAGAGACATCAATCGCCAGCTTCACTCCATGGCGTCGCGCAATCACCTCTAGCGCCATATCCATGGCGGCCGCCCCACCCGCGCAGGAAAAACGCCGCTCGCCTAGTTCGTATAGTTCGTCGGTTGTCTCGATACCCGGGAAGCGTTCGCGAAAAGCAGGTAGGCTCTCCCAATGCAGCGCCACCCGCTCATGCGTTAGCAACCCGGTGGACGCGAGCAAGAATGCCCCAGTATCAATACCGCCTAAACAGCAGCCCGCTTGGTCTAGCTGATGCAGCCAAGCCATTAAGGGCCGAGTGAGATGGGCTTCTGGGGTGAAACCACTGCACACTGCCAGTGAGGGCAAATGGTGCACCTGGCCGGTTGATTGATCTACCATTAGCGTCATGCCGTTCGACGCTGTTACCGGCCCACCGTCAGCGCTAATCAGCGTCCAATCAAACAGTGGGCGATCAGCAATACGATTCGCGATCCGTAACGGCTCAACCGCTGCGAAGAAGGCCATCATGGAAAACTGCGGTAACAATAAAAACCCCACCATTTCAGGTAAAGGGCCTTGGTAATCAAGACGCATAGCATTGCCTAGAATTGAAACGTTTTATAGAAAAGTGGCTCTACCATAGCGTGTTCGGCTCTCAAGATCGGCAATCCATCGAAAATAATGGCGTCGTACATCTAATGCCAGCTAGTCGAAACAGTGCCGCATAGGGGGCGTAACCATGAACATTACACATTTAGAGCACGTCATTATTGCGTTGATGATTCAGTGCGCCTTGCTGTGGCTAGTCTCGGCGCGGGTGGGCGGCACTATCGCCATTGCGCTGCTACTGGGAAGAGAAATTGCACAGCACGAATATCGGCTGGGTATTCAACGCGGCTGGGAATGGGGTGAAACATTACCGGTCGGCATGTTCGAAGGCGTTTGGCGCGGCTGGACTCTCGACTCAACGCTCGACGTACTGCTACCAGCAGCAGCCTGTGCCGTACTAGCCACTGCCATTAGCGTTTGGCGTAGAAAAAACAGCGCGCTTAAATAGCCATGTTTATGGCTCCTAAACTCAGGGTTTAAAACACGCTTAAACGGGCAGCAGCGAGCGATGATCAGTTATTCTCTATCCGCTCGTTGCGATAGAGTTGCCCCTGATTTTCTACTCGTCCATCGGGTAAGCGGCAGTATCGTCCGGTGCCCAGGCTAGTTTCTTGAACCTCCGTTTCACCGCCAATACTTTCGCAGTATTGAGCTGCACGCTGGGTCATGTAGTTTTGCGTGTTATCGCCCCCACCCTCGCTTGCACAGCCTGCCAGCAACAGCAAAGCGCTCATTAAAAAAACCTGACGGCCCTCACGCATCAGCCTTTTAACATTACATCCTGCCTCTACCGGCGTTGAAATCATCCGCATTGCGGTCTCCTTCATGTTTCGAACACTCATTCATTACCTTAGCGCCGCACGCTATCAATGGCTATCTTATTGATGCCGCCATTTGCTGTTATGAAAAATGATCAAAGATATTAAAGTTGGCATGCTGGTGACGTCAGACAACGACACCCTGCGCGCCCGGCCAATGCACTTAGTGCAAGAAGAGTATGACGGCACCCTGTGTTTTTTACTTGGCGTAGCGCCGAAAAGGTGTTTGAAGCCAAACGAGATCACGATGTGTGCCTTAGTTTTTCCGATCAAGAAGATGGCGTGTACGTTTCGCTTTCCGGCAAAGCTAACCTTACCAGTGATCGCGAACTGATCGAGAAATACTGGCCCCCCTTCATCGCCGCCTGGTTCCCGGAAGGCAAAGACGACCCAGACGTTGCGCTGCTGGAAATTAAAGTGGAGATGGGCGAGCACTGGAAATCAAATGAGAGCAAAGCTTTCCAGCTTTACGAAATAGCCAAAGCCAACCTTAAAAAAGATGCCACGCCGAACCTCGGTGAAAACGAAAAGTTCGGCGGTTAACGTCATACCCAAGCGCTCTACTACAGGGCGCTTATTTAGCCACCCCGTCACATCTACACTCATATATCGCATAGCCGACCTGAACCGCATCAAGGCCAGAAGCGTTGACTATCAATCACCGTAATGAACGGCCGTAATAGCATTTTTAGGCGACCCATCCACCAGCCGAGTGCTGTAGGTAAGATAAACAAAAGTTTGCGTTTCGGTGTCTTGCATGCGCACAACGCGCAGGTTTTTAAACAGCGCGGAGCGGCGCTGGGTAAAAATCACCTCTTGCCCCTCTACGTCAGCCGGGTTGAACACTATATCTCCCGTTTGTCGGCATACTACGCTCGCCTCACTGGCCTCTTCAGCCAGCCCAACCGCCCCGGAAATGCCGCCAACCTGCGAATAGGAAATGTAGCAGGAAATACCTTGCACCTTCGGGTCGTCAAAACGCTCTACTTCAATGGTGTTATTGGGCCCGAGCATACGGAACTCGGTACGCACGCTGCCAATATGAGCATCCTGTGCCAACAGCACAGGCGGCATCAGCGCAAACATCATGACAAGTGTGTTTAGGGCAATGCGTTTAGAGAACAACATGGGGTGTGTCCTTTCCGTAAGTAGCCGAGTAAGCGTTAGACGCAGAGCGTGGCTAACGCCTACCATTTAAACGGCAGCCGCTGAAAATCACAAAGCAAAACGAAGACGTAAAAGAAGAAAAGCCACTGGATGGGGCTATGGCGCCCCTAGTAACACCACAGTGCTGTGTCTATCCATCGCAAGCACAGCCACTTGGCTGATGGCAGGTATAGCTGCGACTGATGCAGGAGTTGCCGCACGCTTTACCCTTCCGGCAAACTTTACAGCAACCGCCTTGGGCTAAGGCCAACTCTGTGGGCAGAGTATCAAAAACCAGACCGCACTCTGCGCTCCCCTCACTCACTTGCAGTTCAGCATGGGTTATCCATGTTTCTGAATCGACCGCTGGCTGCTCAGCACTCACTGCCCCGGCGAAGCATAGCGTCAGTACTAATATTATTGCTCGGATAGTCACCTGCGTTCCCTTCGTTTATTTTTTTGGCAGCAGAGTATAAGCGGGAACGGATTAAATAGGGATTTCTTAATGCCCAGGCTGACACTGATCCGCCATTTAAGCTTCGAGTTTGGAAAGGATTCCAATCTGGATGCGCCCTAAAGACCATAACGGCGGGGATTAAAAAAGTGGCCGTGAAGACTAGAAGGAAGTGGTATCGCGTCCCTGGCAGGAGCCAACATAACCATATAACAGCATGATCTTAAAAAACTAAATATAAAATCAAAAATACCACTACGTATACCAGCACCCCACCTGCAACCTGCGTAAAGCATATCATTGGATAACATCAGTCACGGTAATTCTGTTTGTGGCACATATGGAATGCTTACGGCAAAGAGCTAAGTTAGAATGGGTCTTATACGCTTAAGTTAGCGGCGTGAAATCACGAGCGTCCGGTTGACTTACTTGTTACGGCGCTCCAGTTCTGCAATTGCCTCGCGCCTCCATTCTTCCCGTTCCTTCTCCTCTCGCGCTCGATCATCACTATCATAGCTATCCACTCCAATTCGCTTGAAACCCGTCGTAATGTGGTGAAGGTCTTGCTGGATCTTTTCCATACTTTTCGCTATAGAATAAAGACTCGGCTTACCAAGCTGATAACGCCCTCGCAACTCCGCCATATCAATAGCTATTTCTTCAACATACTTTTTCTCTGTGACGCTCTCGTAAGTCACTTTAAAACATAGAGCAGAGCTAGCCTTAGCCTCGAAATCTATGTTTGTCTGAGTATACCCGGAATACCGGAATTGACCCGGACCGAAATATCTAAGGCCGGTTTTGAAGAAATTCGGCGAGATAAACTCTTCTAACAGAACCTCTGCGACCTTGTCTCCGTCAATCACCGATGGTTCGAACTTGACGTTCTTAGCTGGTCCATCACCAATATTTCGAATGCACAAACGGACTATATTCACAGCAAAATCAAGCGCATCAACGGTAATTTCTATACGAGGTTCAGTTTGTACTTGTCGAAGTTTTCTAGTCTCGGCAACCAGTATTGCGGTGAGCGCGGCGTAAACTACCGTGGCAAAGGTGACAACCGCCGTAAAGACGACTGTCAGTGCACCGGAGTTCTGATTTAGAAAAGCAACCAAGTTTTCCATTTAGATATTCCATAACGCCATAACGTCGCATCAAGGGTTGTAAGCACGTAATGCAAAGTTATCGCATAACGCCTTATACAATAACCCCCCACGCAAACTAAAAATGCCTCACGTGCCCCCTTATTAAACGTTTCGCTATCTTAATATTGTCTGGACATTTCCAATAATGTTATGAGGACCAAAGTTTTGCTGGATACCTTTTAAGGGGGATTGCTTTATTGTCAACCAAAGTAACATAGAAAAATTATCCATCACTTCAATAGCGTATGAGAGGAGATCAATTGACTCACCTTCATCGTTTGCTTGGTTAAAAAATGCATTAGCTTGGCGCTCAAAATCGCTAAAATATTTAAAGCTGTTTCGTTCATTTTTTAAATCTAAAGGTTTTTTTGGAATAGGCGCTATAATCTGCGGAAGCAATTTATCACCAAGCAATTCAATAGTTCCTGTTCGAATCCATACACGTTGTTTTGGCATTGAGAGTGGGCATGCATGCATAACTAAATCTCGGTAAACCCCTAGCTCATTTAGCCAACCATTCGATGAACATATTTTTTTAAAGTAAATCTCGTAGTCCGACGACACTTCTCTATCTTTATAACACTTTTTATATATTTTTGAAGTGGTTGTCATATGCTTCTCTCCTGATTTAACATCGAGAGGGACAACATAGTGAAATACGAACTCAGCAATATAATCTCTGAGCATACAAGCATCAAATAGAAAGTGTTGAAAACTATCATAAATATACGAAGAATAACCATTTTCGAATCTTTCGTTATCTTTGAATCCATCAGCCACTTTTGATTTTAATTGACGCCTATATGTTAAAGACAAATATTGCAATGAGTTGTTTAATGTAGTTATTTGATGCTGCATCCTTTTCGACAAGTCCCACAAATGACCATTTTTACTCTTATAGGCTTCAAATGATATATCTCCCCATTTCCAAAAAGCCTCTATATGAGCCCACTTATTACTTTTGTAACCAGAGTAAACTCTCCATTCTGTTGGACTAATTCCATCAATTTGATTTACATGACTTAAAAACTCTATACCTACGATTTTTTTTATCCCAAGCTTTTTTATTGCATAAAAAAGCTTGGGATAGTTTGGGATAGTGAGCACGGCTTGCTGTCCGTCTAAGGAATTGGGGAATATATAAACCTTATCTTTCTCATTTGGATCGTTTATGGCGTACGCTCCCCCGATGAGATGCACTTCTCTGTATGCTATCGGCCATTCGTCATTTACCACTTTGTAATCTCCTAAACTTCAAAAAAATAATGCCGTGCTCTGTGGACAATTTCCGACAGTAGCACTTTGTCAGGCATTGCTCTCTCTCACTTGTGATAGGCAAAGCATTACATGCATAATTCTATCTGCAGTTGAATAATTAAATGCACCCGCTGGGCTAATTCCATGGCATACGTCATTTCTCACATTCCACCCTCTTTGATCAGTCAGAACCATTCTGAAATAGAAAGACGTGTCTGGACCAAAACAATTTTCAACACTTTCATCTCTGAGCAGGTCATCAAACGTTCTCAACTGCAAACCACCCTGCCGATTTCTTCTCAAAGTTGCACCACCCATTAACTCAACTAGTGTTCTAATCGCAGCTTCTGCCTGGGGAACCAGAATATGGATCGAGGACATGTAATCTTCTTCCAAATAGGCTTTCACACCTTTTTGCACGATATCCTTTTTTGAATCTTCAAATATCAGTGACTTCAGAACAAAGCTCGTTAAGTTATCTGCTCTCACCCCATAAACCTTTAATGCTTTGTTAAATGAATGCCTGAGAAAGAATGAGTCAATACCCATATTCTGGGAAAGCTGATGAATAACGTTTCCTTCTAAATCGTCTTCAATGCTACCAATAGTTGCTACAGGCCTACCCTTATGGTCTTGCAGAGTTTTGCTAAATAAATAGGTTAGCGGGTTATTCTTGGCCAGCTCAAGTACTTGTTGCTGCACCTGATCCTTTTTAGGGAGAAACTGTATCGCAATCCTGTTTAGGGTCTTCTCAAGACCACCACTCGTCATAGAATCCAGATAAGCATCGAGTTCTTCCCTAGGTATCTCCATGCTGTGAGAAAACTCCTGCATGCTTTCTACAACTCCCGGACCAACCTCTGAAATTTTCTTTGAAACTCTTTCCGCACCCTCTTTCATGTTAAAGCTGATATAGACACCATGTACGTGCTGAAGCCAAGATGAAGCCTGCATTGCTGCCAAACCTTCACACGCGTTCTCAAAACAACGTCCAACAACATCAACTACTCTGTTTACATCAGCGTCCATCCCTTTGCTCCGATAATAGGTGGCCAGCGAAATACCTGCTGACTCACAAACCCAAGGGGAGCAGTCTTTAGAAACTCTTTCCAATCGAGACTCAAGAACCTCTACTAGTTTTTCCTCTTGAGCTTCAGACAAATTTCTACATTTACCTAATACGAAAAGATCGAAACAAAACCCCCAGAGTCCCGCCTTATCATCTTCTGCGATTCTGTCTTCAAGGTTAATGGCACATTCAATGCAATTTTTTATCAAATCAGAGTTATTTAAAGCGGAAGCCACTCTATACGCTCTTGTGACTTTCGTAATAGTTTCAGTTGGATGTTCGCATAGATCTTTATCGGTGACGTCAAGAAGAGCATTTACATAATCGATAGCGATTTTGTAGTCAGGCTTTCTGCCAATGGCAGCTTCTGAAAGATCCCATACAAGCCCAGAATAGCGGGCTTTCATTATCGGATTTTTGGTATTTTGTGATCGGGTTGTCCAATGCTCAACGACGTTGTCGTTAATCAAGGAAATACTCGGGCTTTCGTAGACCTTATTATCATCGCCAACCCATACCATCATCGGGCCATAATATGTGCCCCAGCCATTCTGTTTATCCAAGTAATCCTCACAAAACCCAAACGCAAGTCTTTCGGCAATAGCTTCTGGGCTTTGATCTTCCTCTGTAGCCTTATTGATCTTGGAGGAAATTGAATGCTCACTAGTTTTCTCTTTTGACTCTTCCAACTGATCCATAAGTCGGGCTAGCTCATCATTCATAATGGCTCCTTACTTTGATTGCCTAACAGAGATTAGATGGAACGCAGTGATACAAATTGAACGCGCTAGCACGTTCATTCGGGTTACACTGCTTTCTATTCACGATCTATCCCCTTGAAATATAAAAAGGAATAGCTCGGCAGCATAACACTAATCATTTTGCCAGCTGCATAACGTGAATGAACTGACCATAAGTATTGGCTAACTTGAACGTTTCGGGACGATAGCTAATTTGAAAGTCGAGTGTGATGATTTCTGAACCGGAAGGGCTGAGTCCTTCTGTCATCAAGTAAGGGTATTGCCCCGCAATATCACTAGCATTTACTGATGATTGGCAGATCGTGCTGGCCAGCGAACTGGTACTCATTGCGCCTAGCTCCCCACTCTTAATTTTTTTGAGTATTAATCATCTCCGCACGCTCGTACAACTCGATCATCTGCGACTTTTGGTTGTTTTAAAGCATGCTTTTCTGGAATTTCAGGGCTTTTCCGGGACTTATCAGGAATGTCGTTTTCAACGATCTTTTAAACGTTGGCTTATAATTAGGGAATAACCTGCTACCTGGCTGCTAAAAAGTGCATAAAAGTGCATGAATTCGCATAATTTTCATGCACCCATTTTTCACCAGCCAGCCCAGCAGTGGCGAGGCTTGGCGGCGGGCACGGGGGTGCATAAAAACCACACCATGTAGCGCGCGGGCGGGGCGTCGATGGCGCGACGTGGGTCGCGGTCGGTGTGGGGCCGGCGCTCGCACAAGGCTGGCCACCCTTCCGCCCTCCTTGCCCCTGCCTAACACACCAACGCCCCGCACAAAGGCGGGGCGTTGGCCATACGCTAGCTCATGGTTAGGTGATGCTTATGCGCTGCCGAGTTCGTAATGTGGGCTTATCCATTCAACTAATTTAAAGCACCATGGCTGCAACCCAGCCGAACACAATCAGCGGGATGTTGTAGTGCAGGAAGGTGGGCACCACGCTATCCCAGATATGGTCATGCTGCCCATCGGCGTTAAGGCCTGCGGTGGGGCCCAGGGTCGAGTCTGACGCGGGTGAGCCTGCGTCGCCCAGGGCGGCGGCTGTGCCCACTAATGCCACTGTCGCCATGGGCGAAAAGCCAAAACTCAAAGCCAAAGGCACATAGAGCGAAGCAATAATGGGAATGGTCGAAAACGAAGAGCCAATGCCCATGGTGATAAACAGCCCTACCAGCAGCATGATCAATGCGGCCAACCCTTTATTGTCACCGATAAGCTCGGCAGAACTCGCCACCAGCCCTTCCACCTCGCCACTGGCCTGCATCACACTGGCAAAACCTGCCGCTGAAATCATGATAAAGCCATCATGCGCACCCCCTCGGTAAAGATACCGTCCTGCTCATGCCAGCGGAACACGCCACTCATGGAGAGCAAGGCAAACCCAAAGATACCGCCCAGCACCATAGAGCCCGTCATCAGCTGCACGGTGACCGTACCTATTAGGGAAATAACCAACATGGCCTTTTGCCACCCGGCAAGATAAAGCGCAGCTTCCTGGGGCGATTTATCCCCATGGGCCAACTCACGATCCTGGTAGTCACGCCCTTTGCGATAACTCCAGAACACGGCCACCGCTAACCCTAATGCCATGCCACCAATGGGAATCGCCATTGCCAGTGGCACCATTTGGCGTGTCACTTCCAACCCCAGCGCCGCGCCACTTTCGTTGAGGTTGGCGAGCAGTATGTCATTGAGGAAAATCGCCCCAAAACCCACGGGCAGTAGCATGTAAGGCGCCGTGATACCGAAGGTAATCACGCAAGCCACCAGTCGCCGGTCAAGCTTCAGATGGTTCATCAGCTTTAGCAGCGGCGGTACCAGCACTGGAATAAAAGCAATATGGACAGGAATCAGGTTCTGCGAGCTGACCGCCGCAGCTAACAGCGCCGCCAGCAGTGTATAGGTCACCGTGCGGCGGCTACCACCAGACTCATCTAGCTGGAAGCGTCTAATGGCCCGGCTGGCCAGCAGCTCGGTGATACCCGAACGAGATAAAGCGACGGCAAAGGCGCCTAATACCGCATAAGAGAGCGCGATGGTGGCGCCATTTCCCAGCCCCTCATTAAAGGCGTCAAGGATCTCGCCAATGGGCATACCCGCGTATAACCCACCGACCAGCGTGGCGACGATAAGCGCAAATACAACTGAAACGCGCGCAAGACTCAAGCCAACCATCACCAGGATAGCCAGAACGATAGCATTCATGAAAAGCCTACTTTGTTGTTAGATGGTAAAGAGTGCGTTCCCTATGGCCTGGGGACATCACAGCCTAGCGCCATAGGGAAGCATGAAACGCCTTAATGCTGGCTTGGCAGCGTATGCGGATGAGCCAGTGGGGTTAGCGTGCGCTCGCGTATCAGGTCGCTGGCAGCTTCGATATCCGGCGCGAAGAAGCGATCCTGTGTGTAGTGGGTGACGCGGGCACGCAGTAGTTGCCTGGCTTGCTCTAGCGGCTGAGTAGTGGTCAAGCCCTGGCGCATGTCCAACCCCTGGCAGGCTCCCAGCCATTCGATGGCCAAGATGCCACATACATTCTCGGCCATTTCCCACAACCGCTTACCGGCAGCTGGCGCCATGGAGACATGGTCTTCCTGATTAGCCGAGGTAGGCAGGCTGTCGACACTATGCGGGTGCGCCAAGGCTTTATTTTCACTTGCCAGGGCGGCGGCGGTAACCTGGGCGATCATAAACCCGGAATTGACCCCGCCGTTCTCGACCAGAAATGGCGGTAGCTGGGACATGTGTTTGTCCATCATCAAGGAGACACGCCGCTCGGTAAGAGAGCCGATCTCGGCGATGGCTAACGCCAGGTTGTCAGCGGCCATGGCCACCGGTTCAGCATGAAAATTACCGCCGGAAATAATGTCATCCTGCTCGGCAAACACCAGCGGGTTATCAGAGACCGCGTTGATTTCCACCGCCAGCACCTCGGCTGCCTGGCGGATCTGGGTTAACACAGCGCCCATCACCTGTGGCTGGCAGCGCAACGAATAGGGATCCTGAACTTTATCGCAGTTGGCATGGGAGTCGCCGACGGCGCTCTGTTCACCGAGCAGATGGCGGTAAGCGGCGGCCGCGTCAATTTGGCCCCGCTGACCACGCACTTCATGAATGCGGGCGTCGAAGGGCGAACGTGACCCCAGGGTGGCTTCTACGGTTAGCGAACCGCATACCGTTGCCGCCGCAAACAAGTCTTCGGCGTCGAACAGGCCCCGCAAGGCATAGGCGGTGGATACCTGGGTGCCATTAAGCAGCGCCAGGCCCTCTTTGGGTGCCAGCGTGATGGGCGCCAGCCCAGCTATTTCCAACGCCTTTGTGGCGGAAATCCACTCCCCTTTGTAGCGGGCTTTGCCTTCGCCCAGCAGCACAACGCTCATATGCGCCAGAGGGGCCAAATCACCGGATGCCCCTACTGATCCTTTCAGAGGAATATGCGGATACACTTCTGCATTGATCAATGCCACCAGGGCATCCAACACCTCACGGCGGATGCCGGAGAAGCCTCTTGCCAGGCTGTTGACCTTGAGCACCATAACCAAACGCACCAGCGCATCATCTATCGCCACTCCCACGCCAGTGGCATGAGATAGCACCAGGGAGCTCTGTAGCGATTCAAGGTCTTCATTGGCGATACGGGTCTGGGCCAACAAGCCGAACCCCGTATTAATGCCGTATACCGTGCGGTTCTCACTGACGACCCGATTAACGCAATCAACGCTTCGCTGGATATCCGCATTGGCGCTTTCCGGTAACGTAACAGGCGCATGCGCTTGATGGATCTGGCGGGCCTGGGCAAGGGTCATTTTGCCAGGCTGAATTTCTAGATGTTTCATTTGATCGCCTTTAGAGATAAGAAGGGTGTTAAACGACAAAATTGTGTTGTCTAACTGCCAGGCAGTAAGTTCGGCGCTATAGGCAGAATTTGTTCCAGCGCCTGGCCATTTCGCAATCGTTCGTAGACCTTCTGTATATCTAAGTGCAGAGCATGCTCTTCCTGATAAGCAGGGAGGGCTTCGCGAAGTGATTTCCAGGCCAGTGAAGTACCCACGGCGAAGTCTTCACCGTCTATCAAATCCAAGGCCTGAGCGGCCAACAGATATTCGATAGCCAGGACGTAAAAAGCATTGTCGATGGCCTGATCAAGCTTCAGGGCTGCGCTTTCACCCAAACTTAGGTGGTCTTCCTGTAGCCCCGAGGTCACAAAGTTGTCAGTGACGGCAGGCTGAGCCAAACGCTTGTTATCCGCTACCAATGAGGCAGCCGAATAGTGGGCGATCATCATGCCGGATTTGACGCCACTTTCGGCAGTCAAGAAAGGCGGTAACTGATTTGCCTGAGGTGATACCAGTCGATAAGCGCGCCGCTCGGAGATTGAGCTCCACTCGCAGACAGCAATGGTAAGTAGATCGCATGCCATCGCCACCGAAGCACCGTGAGGATTGGCTTGCGACACAATTTGATAGCCACCGTTATGTGGAATAACTAATGGATTATCGGTCGCTGAGTGAAGCTCTTTCTCTATCTGCCGGGATGCGTGGTCGAACTGATCTCGGCAGGCTCCATGTACCTGAGGCATTGAGCGCAGACTCAGCGCATCCTGTAACCGCTGACCTTTATGGCGCGTGAGGTGCGGGCTATCCGCGAGAAGCCGACGCAAGTTGTCACCTGTTTGCTGAACGCCTGGGTGGCGTTTTAGGGCCGTCACCTCCGCCATAAAGGCATTCATTTGCCCGCCCAATGCTTCAAAACTCATAGCGCCGACAATATCCGCCCACGCCGATAGGCGGGCAGCATCGGCAAGCGCCAGGCAAGCCAATCCCGTCATCGCGGGGGTACCATTCACGAGGCTCAAACCATCTTTGGGGCCAAGCGTTACCGTCGGCATACCGATAACATCCAGCGCTTGCTTGGCAGGCATGCGTTGTCCGCGAAAATCAACATCGCCATGGCCTATCAGAACCAGCCCAATGTGCGCCATGTGAGTGAGGTAGCCCACCGAACCACGCGAGGGTACGACCGGAGTCACCTGCTCATTCAATAGCCTTATAAGTCCCTTCACCACGGCCAAGCTAATACCGGAGTAACCATGACTATAGTTGATCACCGCGCAGCATATGATCGCCCGGACTTGTTCCGTTCGCAGCGGTGTGCCAACGCCACAGGCATGGCTCATCAAAGTGTGGTGTGAAAGGCGCTGCAGCTCATCTTGCTTAAGCACCACATCGCACAGCGCCCCCAAACCGGTATTAATGCCGTAATGGGGCACGCTTGAAGCGGCAATCTTTTCGACAGCCTCGCGCGCGCTGCTCACCCTTTCCCAGGCTTGAGGCGACAGCGATAACGGATACCCATGGCGGGCGACCTTGACCACCTCCAACCAAGCAGGAGGTGTCGTGCCGATTTCAAGATGCTCCGATAACTCACTCATATGCATCTCCGGTCTGCTCAACGGAAAGCGCTGGCTTATTTGCAGGCTCACCAGCTCCTTGCATAATGAAAACCTTCACCGCAGAAGCCACAATCAGAGTAAACAGAAACAGCACGATAAAACCTCCCGCTGCCGCCAGGAACTTAATACCGTCGACACCCTGAGCACCACCCCCGAAGGCCACCATCACATAGGCGATAATCGCAATTGAAAGACCCCAGAGAATTTTCTGCTTACGAGGAGCCTCTTCTTCCGCGGTCATGTCTTTAGTGCAGATGGTCGCAATGGTTGAAGACATTGAGTCAGCCGACGTGGAGAAAGAAATGACCAGCGTTACAATGGCTAACGGAATTAACAAGGAGGACAAGGGTAAATGTTGCAGAAAGCCCCACAGCCCTGATACCGCACCGTTCTCGGTCACCACACTAACAAGGTCGAGGGTGCCATCCATCTGCCACTTAATGGCTGACCCACCCCATATTGCGAACCAAACGATGCCGAACACAGAAGGCAGAATCCAGTTAATCACCAGGAACTCACGTAGCGTTCTGCCATAGGAGATCCGCGCCAGAAACAGGCCCATCAAAGGTGCGTAGGCTATCCAGATCGACCAGTCATACAGGGTCCACCAGGTGACCAGCGCTTCACCGCCAGACTCTTTGGTGTCGAATGACCACAGGAAGAAGTTATCAAACCAGTAACCCACGCTGGTGACCGATAAACTTAAGATGTAATTCAAGGGGCCAATAATCAACAGAATGGCGACAAACGCGTAAAAGATATAAGCATTGACCGATGATAAAAACCGTATGCCCCGCTTGAGGCCGGACACCGCCGAAGTAATAAAGATCGCCGAAATCACCAACGTTAAAATCAGCCAAGTAGTCGGGTTAGAAGCGATACCGTACTCAGCTTCAATGCCAGAGCTAATCAGCGCTAGGCCAGCCCCTAAAGACGATGCAAGCCCCAGTGCGATGGCAAGTATTGAAATAACATCGACCACGGCGCGTACGACGGGGCTTCGCTCGCGACTACCTAATAGCGGGAAGAGTGTCGAAGAGATAGAAAAGCGTTCTTTGCGATTAAAGTGCATATACCCAATCATCAAGCCCACAATGGAGTACATGGCATAGGGAATAAAGCTCCAATTATGGAAGCTCCTGGCCAGAGCAAAAATCGCCGCTTCACCACTGTTGGGTTCAAATGACTGATTGGCAATCTCGCCATAAATATTGCCCAGGTAGATAATAGGCTCATTGACAGAGTAAGTGACCACCCCCGTCGCTATCCCACCGGTTAACGCCATGGCAAAGGTAGCCGGCAACGAAAACGTAGGCTTAGCGTTTGCCCCACCCAATCGAATATTGCCAGCCTTGGAAAAGAATATAAACGCGGTCACTCCCAGCGTTGAAATGGCCAGCAACTGATAAAGCCAGCCAAAATCGGATAGCGAGAGATAAAATAACTGCCTAGCCACACTGACCAGCAGTTCGTTATTAACTAAGCCAATGATGACGGCCAACAGAACAATCACGAAGGCGGGTATAAAGACGCTTCGCTTTAACTGTTTCCTGTCTGTTCGTGACATGTTATGTCTCCTGTCGAAGTTTATTGTTATAGCGTTTTTTTTATCAGGTGCCGACATGCTGCCTGTCGACACCTTTATCCTTGTGTCCAGGGACGCTAAAGGTATCGAAGCTTAATGGGGATGCTTACTTGACCATCGGCAAATCAAGACCGTTTTCGCTAGCGCACTGTTTAGCAATGTCATAGCCAGCATCGGCATGGCGCATCACACCAGTGCCCGGGTCGTTGCGCAGTACTCGGCCTAAGCGGGCGTGGGCATCATCGCTGCCGTCGCATACAATCACCACGCCAGAATGCTGGGAGTAGCCCATACCGACCCCACCGCCATGGTGTAACGACACCCAAGTGGCGCCGCCGGCGGTGTTGAGCAGTGCATTAAGTAATGGCCAGTCGGAGACAGCATCTGAGCCATCCATCATCGCCTCTGTTTCACGGTTGGGGCTGGCCACAGAACCTGAATCGAGATGGTCGCGACCAATCACGATCGGTGCTTTCAACTCGCCACTCTTAACCATTTCATTGAAGGCCTGCCCCAGGCGGGCACGATCTTTAAGCCCCACCCAGCAGATGCGTGCAGGCAACCCCTGAAAGCTAATACGCTCACGCGCCATATCGAGCCAGTTATGCAAATGAGGGTCGTCAGGAATAAGTTCTTTGACCTTCTGGTCGGTCTTATAAATATCTTCGGGGTCCCCGGAGAGCGCTACCCAGCGGAAGGGGCCAATGCCCTGGCAAAAGAGCGGGCGGATATAGGCGGGCACAAAGCCAGGAAAATCAAACGCGTTCGCCACCCCCTCTTCCATTGCCATCTGGCGAATGTTGTTGCCGTAATCAAAGGTAGGCACGCCCATTTTCTGGAAGTCGAGCATCGCTTGCACGTGCACTGCCATTGATTGCTTGGCCGCCTTGACGGTGGTTTCAGGCTCACTCTTACCACGCGCCACATACTCTTCCCATGTCCAGCCGGAAGGCAGGTAACCGTGCAATGGGTCGTGGGCGCTGGTCTGATCCGTGACCATATCCGGCTTAATGCCGCGCTTAATCAGCTCCGGCAGCACATCGGCGGCGTTACCACATAAACCGATAGAAATAGCCTTACCTTCGGCGGTATAGCGCTCAATACGCGCCAGGGCATCATCAAGGTCTTCAGCCTGCTCATCCAGGTAACGAGTACGCAAGCGGAAGTCGAGGCTCGCCTGCCGGCATTCAATATTCAGCGAGCAGGCACCGGCCAACGTCGCCGCCAACGGCTGAGCGCCCCCCATACCACCCAGCCCGGCGGTCAAAATCCAACGTCCCTTGAGTTCACCGTCGTAGTGCTGCCGCCCTGCCTCAACAAAGGTTTCATAGGTGCCTTGCACAATGCCCTGGGAGCCGATGTAGATCCAAGAACCCGCCGTCATCTGGCCGTACATCATCAAGCCTTTGCGATCCAGTTCGTTGAAGTGCTCCCAGTTAGCCCAGGCCGGCACCAGATTGGAGTTGGCGATCAGCACCCGGGGTGCATCCTTATGGGTTTCGAAGACACCGACGGGTTTACCCGACTGCACAAGCAGCGTTTGAGTCTCTTCCAAGCGCTGTAACGTTTCGACGATTTTGTCGTAGCACGCCCAGTCACGAGCAGCACGGCCAATGCCACCGTAAACCACCAAGTCCTCGGGGCTTTCGGCGACATCAGGATGAAGGTTGTTCATCAACATACGTAGCGGCGCTTCGGTTAACCAGCTCTTACAGCTGAGCTTAGTGCCGGTCGGCGCAATGATTCTACGTGAAGCATCGTGGCGTTTATCGTTGGGTAACATGGCGTCATTCCTTGTGTTTCTGTTCATCATTAAATGAGCAAGATGAGCTCCCCTGTCAGTCATCCAGGGCTAGCTAGCTTTCAACGTTCGGTTTTCGAAGTTCAGTTTTAAAAGTTCGGTTTTAAAAGTTCAGTTATCAAAGGTCAGCAAGTGCACGAGACGAGCCGCCGCTTTGGCGGTGCGGCCATCAATATCCAGGCTGGGGTTAAGCTCAGCTAGATCAGCGAGGCGAAGCTTGCCGCTGTCACGCACCACTTCAACAAGCGGCTCTATCAAGGCCAGCGAAACACCTCGCGCGGCGGGGGCGCTCACGCCAGGCGCTTCGGCGGCAGGCAGTACGTCCAGGTCGATGGTCAGATAAAGGTGATCGCATTTGGCGATGAAGCGCTGCACGTCTCTGACAATAGAATCCAGGCGTAGCGCATCGATCTCTCGGTCTTCACGAATCAATGTTCCGAGCGATGCGGCACGGGTAAATAAGGCGCGCGTATTAGCAGCGCGGCTCACCCCCAGGCAGGCGTAGCGAAACGACCAGCCGTGTTGTTGGCACTGGTCGGCAATCTGGGCGAAGGGGGTGCCTGAGGAGCGAATATGCACTGGATCGCGCAAATCGAAGTGCGCGTCCAAGTTGATGATGCCGATCCGCGGCGCGAGACCTTCTGGCCCAGACTCTTTTGAAGCTGACGTTTCTGGCATAAAAAACTGCGCCAGACCGAGCCAACTGGCGTAGGCCACTTCATGCCCACCGCCCAGCACAATAGGTAGATGCCCATCGGTTAATAGTGACGTCAGACGATCAGCCAGCGCTTGTTGCGCAGCCTCTAGTGCATCATCAACACACCTCACATTGCCTGCATCGTAAGCAGGCGCTGTGCGATGCCAGGCCAACGGCGCCAACGCACGGCGTAACGCATTTGGGCCTTCAGCAGCACCGGTGCGGCCCTGGTTACGCGCAACACCTGCATCACTTTCGAACCCTAGCAATGCACACCCAGGTGCGGCGTTGTTGGCTAGCGGCTCAATACGCTGATGCCAGCGGTCACTATCGGGTTCAGGATCGGTGCGACCCTGCCACAGCGACATATCAATTGAGGTATCAGCGGCCATGGGTTAATTCCCCCTGATAGACGCGCTGCCGTAAACGGCCTGGCTGCACCGCATAGGCCAGCTCAGCGGGCGTCTCAATATCCCAGATACATAGATCGGCCACAGCGCCTTCGTGAAGAAGCCCCTGCCCTTTTAAACCCAGTGCAGCAGCACCATGGGCCGTCATGCCCGCTAGCGCTTCCTGGGGCGTCATGCGGAATAGCGTGCACGCTAAGTTGAGCATTAACGTGGGCATAAATATCGGCGAGCTGCCTGGGTTGGCGTCGGTCGCTACTGCCATCGGCACGCCCGCTTCGCGCAGCCTATTAATAGGCGGCTGTTGCGTTTCACGCAGGGTGTGGAAAGCACCGGGGAGAATGACGGCCACACTACCCGCTGCGCGCATGGCAGCAATACCGGCGTCATCAAGATACTCAATATGGTCAGCAGACAGCGCCCCATAGCGAGCCGCCATCGCAGCCCCCCCCAAATTGGAGAGTTGCTCCGCATGCGCTTTGATAGGTAATCCATGGGCATGCGCGGCTTTAAAAACTCGCTCACATTGCGCGACTGAAAAGGCGATTTTTTCGCAAAAAACATCGACGGCATCGACCACGCCTTCAGCCGCTGCGGCAGGAATCATCTCATTGCATATCAAATCGATATAGCCGTCGCTGTTGTTCTCATACTCTGGTGGCAGAGCATGGGCACCGAGCAGTGTCGTGACCACACGTACTGGCAATGCCTCTCCCAGGCGCCGGGCGACACGCAACATCTTAAGTTCAGTGGGCACGTCCAACCCATAGCCTGACTTGATCTCTACCGTGGTGACCCCATCTTCGACCAGCGCTTTGAGACGTGGCAAGGCAGTGTTGAAAAGCGCTTCTTCGCTCGCTTCGCGCGTCGCGGAAACGGTACGCAGAATGCCGCCGCCACGACGCGCAATCTCTTCATAACTGGCGCCTTCCAAACGCGCTTCGAACTCATCGGCACGCGCGCCACCAAAGACCAAATGTGTATGACAGTCCACCAGCCCAGGTGTCATGACGCCGCCCTGCCCCATCTCCTGGCAACCATCAGCCAGTGACTCATCGAAGCCATCCATGGGCGTTACGGTGACAACACGCTCACCTTGCGTAATGACGGCCATGGGCGTCGGCAACGTTTTCAGACCATCAAAGACACCGATATCACGCCAAATGTAGCGCCGTTTGTTATTGGACATCGAGGCCTCCTCCGAGCAAACATAATGTATATACAATTAAGCGCACCCCTTACCCCCTCGTCAAGCAGTGCAGTAAGAAAACAAGAAATAAGTGACGTTAAATAAAGCAATTTAAAAATTCAATAAACAAATAAATAACAAGTACTTATTCATATAAACGAAGAAAGAAAAGCATCGCAAGGTGGCCGCCGAATTAGACTAATGTCTACCTGAAAGCGCTATACGGATATGTCCGATAGGTTTAATTTATTGTATATACATAAACACAGCGCGGTGATATCAATGATAACCACACCATTAGAGGCACGCCCATGAGCGCTATACGCCCGCCCACCGAGCAGCGAACCAGCACTTCCACCATCTTGAAACTCTTTATACCTAGTATCCTAGGCATTCTGATTTTCTTTGTTCCCATCGAGATAGGCGGAAGGCGTACTATCCTGCTCGATCATATGGTCACAGGGCTGCGCTCATTAATGGGGGAATACAGCGGCTTTTACGCTTTCGCCATGATCGTGGCAGGCGCCGCCTACCCATTGATCAAAGGCTATTGGCGACGAACGCTGACCGAAGACATCTTCACCGTACTGAAAATCATCGGCGTTGCGGTGGCCGTCATGGCGTTAACGGGTTGGGGCCCCGCTTTTCTGCACGAACCGGACATGCTGCCCTTTTTGTTTGAAAAGCTGGTCATTCCGGTAGGTTTAATCGTACCGATCGGGGCTATTTTTCTGGCCCTGTTGATCAGCTATGGATTGCTGGAATTGATTGGCGTACTCGTTCAGCCGGTCATGCGCCCTATCTGGCGAACCCCTGGGCGCTCGGCCATTGATGCCGTTGCCTCGTTTGTAGGCAGCTACTCAATCGGGCTATTGATCACCAACCGAGTCTACCAAGCGGGGCAATACTCAGCCCGGGAAGCCGCTATCATTGCCACTGGTTTTTCCACGGTGTCGGCAACGTTCATGATCATCGTGGCGCGTACGCTGGATCTGATGAGTATCTGGAATATGTACTTCTGGATCACCCTGGTGATTACGTTCATCGTCACGGCTATCACGGTTCGCCTGCCGCCTCTGGCAAGCATGGATGACCAGAAGCGTGACGGAGAACCGGAGGCAATCGCGGGGAAACGCTTGAGCACCGCCTGGCAAGCAGGCACGGAGGTTGCCGCCAACGCGCCCAGCCTTCACCGCAGCGTAGCGCTCAACTTTAAAGAAGGGCTGATAATGGCCATCAGCATTCTGCCGTCGATCATGTCAGTAGGCCTACTCGGGCTGATCGTTGCGAAGTACACGCCATTATTTGAATGGTTGGGATGGTTGTTCTATCCCTTTGTCGCCATTTGGGGGCTAGATGATGCCGCAGCGCTAGCGCAGGCATCTGCTTCTGGACTTGCGGAGATGTTCCTGCCGGCCCTGCTGATGGCCGAAGCGGAGTTCGTCGCCCGTTTCGCTGCAGGCGTGGTTTCTGTCTCCGGCGTACTGTTCTTTTCTGCGTCGATTCCGTGCATTCTTTCCACCAGCATACCGCTTTCCGTGGGCCGCATGCTGGTCGTGTGGTTTATCCGGGTAGCCTTGAGCTTGCTTCTTGCCGTGCCCGCGGGCTATCTGGTTCAATCGTTGATCAGTTGAACCCAAGCACTCACCACAGGCCCACGAGGTCGGTATCTCGACCTCGTTGGGCTGGAACCACCCTCTCACCTTTAAGCGGTTTTCCTTTGCAGGGAAGAGCGTAACTTGTAGCGGTTACCAGGGTGGATGAGACGCGCATAGCTAATTAAGTGCTCTTGAGACCAAGTACGACGCACCATGCTCAAACAAGGCGTTTGAGTATCAATACTTAGCCATTTCGCCGTTTGCTCATCGACGAGTACCGCTTCAACGATGTGCTCCATATCCGTCATAGGACAGGCGGCGACCAGCACCTCATTAGGCGTGTGGCGAGAAAAATCGGTGTCTAGATAATTAGGCACCCAGCGCGGGTTAACGTAGCGGTTCTCAAGCTGAATCGGAATGCCATTCTCATGGTGCACTAATAACGTATGAAAAACCCGGCTACCCAGCCTTACGCCTAACCGAAGCGCGACTTCATCATCGGCTTCTATCGCCTCTTGAAAGATCACCTCGTTACTATATCGATGCCCCCGAGAAAGCACCTCCTCAGCAATGTTGTAGACCTCGACTAAAGAGGACTCGACCTTACGGTCCGTCACAAATGTTCCAACACCCGATTGGCGCACCAAGTACCCTTGCTGCACTAAGTCTCTAATGGCTTTATTGGCCGTCATTCGGCTTACGCCAAAGTCCTTCGCCAGCCGCTCTTCCGTGGGGATCTGATGATTCAGCTCCCAATCACCACACTGAATCCTATCCAACAGATGTTGACGGATCTGCTGATAGAGAGGAGGACTAGTCATGAAGCTCCTTTTCGATTAAGACAGATTGTCTATACCGATATATTACTAGCCTTGGTTAACAAAGCACACTGCTACCCCATCAACACTTTACCCGCTATGTGTGTAAGGCAAACGCCACGCACGTTTACCGTTGGGCGAGATCCTAAGCCCTAATTTCTAAGCTCTCATTTCTAAGCGCTAGGTGCACCAACCAAAAGACCAATAGTGCTGGCCCCTCCCCATAACGAGAAAGCCCCGCATATGTGTGGACGGGGCTTAAAAATCATCTCAGCCTTCACCTAGCCATCACAAGCACACCCCCTGGGTTGATGGCAGGTGTTGCTACGGCTAATACATGAGTTGCCACATGCTTTTCCTTTGGAGCACATACGACAGCATCCGCCTTGGGCAATCAACAACGCGCCGGGTATCGCATCAAACACTAAGTCGTTGCACACGATTTCTTCACCACTCACAACAAGCTCGGCTTGGGTTGTCCATCCACTGAATTGGCGATTTCTCAGCACTGGCCACGCTCGCGAAACAGAGCACCAGCATCATTACCTTGATAAGCACGGGCTTTCCTTTTAATTATTATTTGTCCGTGCGACGTCCCCCCCCTGATTGAGTAGCGCTACACTTTAGAGTCCGATCCTATGCGTAAGGAGATTGGACA